>NZ_LZJB01000080.1:0-826 GCF_001666895.1 Mycobacterium sp. E3298 | reverse complement strand
TCCAGGCCACCGGCACCGACAACTTGCCACCGATGGAGGCCGCCCCGCCGATGGCCGCGGCCGGGTGCACCGCTCCGGCACCGCCGCCGAGCAGACCACCGAGCCCACCCAGACCGGGCAGCGCCTTGGCTGCCGCCGGAGCCGCACCACCGATCAACCCCACCCTTCGCCGGATAACCTCCGGGTCGGCAGCGTAGGAACACGCTTTAGCGCGCGAAAAGTGCTGCGCTAAAGCGTGTTTCGCGTTTGCGCCCAAGAACCGACTCGCGGCGGAGGCCTTGCCCACGCCCCCGGCCGGCCCCTGTCCGGGCCGACATCGCCGCGGCCTTTATTGCGACCGGATTTTTTGTCCAGCGCCCACGTCGATCCGCCCCGGCTGCGCGGGATCGCTTATCGGCCGTGATCCGCCCGGCACCCGTTCCCGCAGGTAGGCGTGCACACGGCGAACGCGGGCGGCCGCCGGCCCGGCCGTTGCGCTGTCCGCTGACCCGCTGGAACGGGGCGCCTCCCACCCGGACCGTCGAGTCACGGGCAGCGAGAAGACGGGGCGGCGCTCTAGCCTTCGCAAGCAAGCGCATCGCTTGAAGCCAGCTATCTAAAACACTCGCGAGGGAAACACATGGTTCGAGCCGGGGGGTTCGTAGGTGTTTGACTTCGGGGCGTTACCGCCGGAGATCAATTCCGGTCGGATGTATGCGGGTCCGGGTTCGGGTTCGTTGATGGCGGCGTCGGCGGCGTGGGATGAGATTGCTGCTGAGGTGGCTGCGGCGGCCAGTGGGTATAGCTCGGTGATTGCGGAGTTGACGTCGGGTCCGTGGGTGGGTCC
>NZ_LZJB01000079.1:0-17247 GCF_001666895.1 Mycobacterium sp. E3298 | reverse complement strand
GCCGGTGTCGATCACGGCCACCGGTACGCCGTTGCCGGTGCTGTATTGCCAGGCCTTGCTGATGTTGAGCAGGTTGAAGCCCGGCGCCAGCTGCGCCACGTCGGGGTTGCGCACGGTGATGGGCGTCGAGCAGCTGTTGGCGCGCCGCATCGGTTGGTCGCTTCGCGGCGGCCCGTCCGGCGGCACCATGCCGGGATCGACCTGTGGGGGTGTGATGGCTTGCGCGGCAGGGATATTCGCGGACAGCGCGACCAGGGTGACGGCGGCGGTCGCCGCCGCCGCGCGCTTCAGTGCCGAATCCACGTGAACAGCCCCCCCAGAGCCGCCGCCGCCGGCAGCAACACGATGAACGCGAACACTTCCACCCATTCCACGGTCAACCGGATCAGCGGCCTGAACCGCACCGTCGGCACCAACAGCGCCGCGGCCAGGCCGCACGCGGCGAAGGCCGCCACCGCTACAGCGGGCCAAAGCAATCCGCTGACAACGTCTTTCGGCTCCACGATGGCGTATTTGACCACTCCGGCGCACACGGCGGCGGCGGCCCCGCAGGCGAGCGCGACGGCCTGGTACTTGGCGGCGAATCCCCTGCCCTGGGTGATGAAGATGCCCACCACGAGTCCGGCGACCACCAGCGCCAACCACGCCCACGGGCGCCCCGGTGTCAGCACCCCCCACACGGCGGCGGGCAGGACGATCGACACCCCGACGCAGACACCGACCTGCACCGCGTTGACCAGCCGCGCGGAGGCGGCAATGGCCGCGCCGCGCGCGGTGATGTCGGTCAATTCGTTGTCCTCGTCCTCGGATTCGTCCTCACTCACCGGCGAGACAGTGTCGACGGGCATGCCTTCGCGCCGGGCGAAGAGGTCGCGGCCGGTGATCGATCCGAAGTGCGGCGGCCGAACCCGGGCCACCCACAACGCGATCATCGGGGTCATCCTGACCAGGATCAGCAGCCCGACCAGCACGCAGATGGCCAATACCTGCGCCGAGGCGGGCCGGAACATCCGAACCGCGGCAACCGCGGCCAGGATCCCGCACACCGTCACCACCGCGGTGACGACCGCGGTCTGCCACCGCTTCCGCGTCGTCACGCCGATGGCGATGGCACCGAGGATCACGATCACGAGGCCGATCAGCCCGTGCGCCGCGCCCAGGGTGCCCGGCGGCGCGCAGGCGCCCGCGACCGCCAGCAACACCACTGCCAGCCAGCCGAACCCGCTGAACAGGTCGCGCCGCTCGCGCCAGCCCCACCAGACGATGAACGTCGCGATGATCAGCAAGACGCCGACTGCGCCGGCCACCGCGGCCGGGATGGGGCTGTCGGTGAACATCCGCGCGCGCAGCGTCAGCGCCACGACCACCGCGGCCGCCATCGCGATGATCGCGACCGCGGTGTGCGCGGCCGTCAACGGCGTCACCGGGGCGAACATCCGGTCGCCGCCCTCACGGCCCAGCCACTTGCCCATGGCCGCCAGGCCGGTCGACAGCGACTCGTACTGCGGTTCGAAGGACTCGCCCGCGACACGGGGCACCAGCACCAGGGTGTCGCCGTCCTGCACGCCCAACTCGTCCAGGCTCTTGTTGATGTCGAGGCGGACCCCATTGATCTTGTGCAGTTCGTAGCTGCCCGCCGGCAACGTAATGCCTTCAAAGCCTTTGCGCTTCAGGTCGGCGTCGAAGAGCTCGACCATTCCCTCGAAGAATCCCTCCACCGGAATTCCGGCCGGGAACACTTGCGAGCAGAGATGCTTCTCGTAGGAAATGTTGACCGCACAGCGCGCCGGGAAGGCGACCTTATGCGCTGATGTCACGGCGTCGTCCGCTCCGCATCCGGAATGTATTTGTCGGCCAGGCCGGCGGTAATTTCAAAAAGACGCAATCGCGTCTTTTTCTTCAATTCGTGAACCGTGTCGATGAGGCCACCTTTGGCGAGATGCGGATCGAACGGCATCTCCTCGACGGTCGCCCCGACTTTGCTGAACCGCTCGGTCAGGTAAGCCAGCGCATCCTTGTCGGTGATCTGATCGGTGTGGTTGATGATCACGGTGCTGCGCGACACCAACTCGTGGTAGCCCTGCGACCGCAGATAGTCCACGGCACGCAGCACGGGCCGCGACCGATCGGCGGTGATGCCGGAGACGAACACGAGGGTGTCGGTGTTCTCCAGCACCGGCTTCATCACCTCGTGCTCCAAATCCGGCGACGTGTCCACGATCATCACCGTGTGAGTTCGCCGCAGCCGCGACAACACCCCGGAGAACATCGCAGGCACCAACGGCCGGGGCTGGTCCGACGTACGGTTTCCGGCGAGGACGTCGAGCCCGATCGGGTTCTGCCCCAAGTGTTCACGGATGTCGGCGTAGCCCTGCACGTCGGTGTCGTTGATGATGGCGGTGTAGTCACCCGGCGGCGACTCGTCGATGCGGTCGGCCAGCGTGCCGAAACCCGGGACGGCATCGATCGCAATCACGTTCTGCGGGCGGCATTCCCGGAACACCCCGCCGATGCAGGCGACCATGGTGGAGACCCCGACCCCGCCCTTGCCGGAGACCACCGTGATCACGTACTGCCTCCGGATGTGCCGCCGGATACGGTTCTGCAAATCGCGGTAGTGCCGCTCGGCGGGCGATTCCCCGGGATTTATTTTTTTAAAAGAGATGACGTAGACGAATTTCCGCCAACCCGAGCCTGGAGGAATCTTTCGGGGCGCGGCAAGATCGGTAATGCGCATGGTGTCGGATACCGAATCCGGGAAGTTGCGGCCCCCTGACGGATCCCCCCGTCTGAGCGCCCCTTCGTCCGACATATTCGGGTCATTCCAAGGGCTCGTCACGTCGCGATGCTAACACGCTCGGCGATACCACGTTTACCGATCAACAAACCCTTCAAGCACGTAACAGGTTGCCATTCCACGGCATTGGTTAAGTGACTTATCTTGCGTCAGTGGAGAAGTCGGCCGCCGGATCAGACCACTCGCCGATACGAATACCACTCCTCGCCGGCGGGCAGCCGGCGGATCAGTCGCTGCACGGCGCCACCGATGTCGCTGCGCGAGCCGGGTGAAAGGATCTGGTAGCGGCGCTGACCCGAGATGACGTTCTCGACGCAGACGCGGCCCGCCGGGGTGTCGATGATGGACACGGTCGAATCGCCGACGGCGACCCGCGCCATCTCGTCCGGCCCGACCCCGGCCTGCAGCCCCACGATTGCCGCGTGCGCCGAACGCGCGGGGTCGGCGGCCATGGTGACGATCTGCAGCTGGTCGACGTCGAGGTTCTGCCTGAGCAGAAACGTCCGGAGGCTGGCGGCGTCGCGCACCGAGGCGAGCAGCTCTTCGGTGTCGAGGGTGACCGGCTTGAGCGGGGCCACCTCGGCCACCCCACACAGCCGCTCGACCTGGCCCACCACCAAATCGCTGGCCCCGCCCTCGTCATTGGCGGTGCCGGCCGGGTACAGGCGGATCAGCTCGGCATGGCGTTCGAGCACCACCCACCAGCTGGCGAAGCGGCAGATGGACGCTCGTGTCGATTCACGGCCCGGCACGCCGATGTTGACCATCAGCGCCAAGTCGCGCCGCAGCAACACGGTCAGCCATTCGCGGATCATCGGGTCGACATTGCCCGCCTCGTCCAGGGCGCCGGCGGCCCGCAACTCGTCCGCGATCGGGTGGCTCAGCGCGCGCTCGGGGGTGTCGAGCCGCGGCAGCAACGGCCGCAAGCCCAGCTCGGGACAGGTCTGCTCCACCCCGGTAACCGCCTGCAACACCCACAGGCCATCGACCGTCGTCGTCAGCATGTCACTTCGCTTTCAAAGCCGCGCGCCCTTGACCGGCGGGCTACACGCCGAAGGGGGGCACATGCGCTCGACGCATCTGCCCCGCCTTCAATCGCACTCACCCACCACGCCCAATCAGTAGATCGGAGCCCGGGGCGGTTGTTCAGCCGAACAAGTGGCCGATGTTCTGGTCGGTCGCGAGCGCGTTGTCCAGCACGTGGGAGGTCGTCATTCCGTGCTGGCTCACCGTGTCGATCAGCCCCTGCAACCCGGAGAGCATCTGCGCCTGCGCCTCGAAGAATTGCTTCGCGCCATGACCGGCGAAGAATTCTGTCAGCTGGTTGGTCCGGTTCGCGGTGTCGTCATAGATTCCCTGCAACTGGCCGGCGCGCGATCCGATGTCGGACGCGAAATCGGCTACGGCGCCGGGGTTATAGGTGATGGGGTTGGACATTGTGCATTCCCTTCAAAGGCCGATTGTGAATTGCGAATGGTGGATGGGTTAGGAGCCGTGGCCGCCGAATAGCGCGCTGAACGCGTGCGTCGAATCCGCCTCGTGGTGTTCCATCAACGCCGCCGCCTGCTTGAGCCCCTCGGCCAGGCGGGTTCCGCCGTTGAGCACCTTGTTCAGGTCGTTCTGGATTTCGATGGCCGTCGCGTGAGACGCGGTCACGGCCTCACCGGACCAGGTCGAAGGGTTCATGACGTTTTCGTGGTTCGCGATGTAGCCCTGCGCGATCGCGATCGCGTGTTCCATGTTGGCCTGGATATGGTTGGAAGCATCGCGAAGCACCTGAGCCGATACTTGGATTGTTGAACTGTCCACTTGGGGTTTCTCCTAACTACTGATGCCCTCCCCCGGAATTACCTGGGGCATGGAGCGAAGTGTATGGCTGCTGTATTTATCTGTCGATTCACCCTTAGCCGGGCCGGCTTCACACTCTCGTGTCGACAACCCGCACCGTCGCGGGCTGTTCGGCTTTGTCTCGGGATCCGCGCTCTCCTCCCGCCCCATGCCCCACCGGCATGCCGCCCATAGGTGTACCGCCGCCGACCGTCGTGGTCTGCGGACGAATGGCCTCGGCCCCCAACGCCCCGCTTGGCCGCAGCCCCACCGGCCGGCCACTGCCGGCCGGTTCGAAGGCGCTGACGGGACGGGTGAAGGTGGTCGCGGGCATGCCGGCCCCGCCCAGGGAGGCGGCCCCTCCACCGCCGCCCGAGGCGCCGACGGCCGACATCTCCGTCGCCGATATCGCCGAAATTCCGGGCGCCGCACCGCCCATGGCTCCCGGGTTGGCGAACATGCCCATCATCGACTGCAGCGGCTGCATCATCTGCATCGGCGCCTGCATCATTTGCATCGGCGCCTGCATCATTTGCGGGACCGCGCCCATCATCGACTGCACGGGCTCCATGAACGAACCGGCCTGGCTCATGATGTCCTGGCCGCCCGACGCCGCCTGGCCCGCGCCCTGGGTGCCCGTCTGCGCACCCTGCATGGCGGCACGCATGCCGTCGCCGGCGCCGACGTTCGCGGCCGCCTGTCCCACCGCCGCGGCCGCCTCCGCCGGCGCCGCCGGCGACGCGCCCATGGTCGCCAGCGGCGGTGGAATGGCGAGGCTCTCGCTCAAGGCGGTCAGGATCGTTCCGTAGCTGGCGCCGACGGCGGAGTTGTTCGGCCACATCGACCCGAAGTATTCGAGCTCCAGCGACGTGATCCGGGGCGTCAAGGCGCCGAGGACGATGGGGTTGATGCCGTAGTCGGTGGCGCACTCGGTGCGGTTGGCGATGCACTCGGGCGCTGGCCGCATCGTGCCGTACGCCATCTGATACGCGGAGACCGCGGTCGAGACCACCGCGGGTTTGACATCCACCCACCCGGCGAGCCCGTGCAGTGACGCGTTCAGCGCGGTGGCGTTGGTGGCGGAGGCGAGGGAGCCGACACCGGTCCAGCTCACCGACGTCGCGACGGTGTTGATCTCCGATGCGATGCTCGAGCCGTGATGGGTGGCCGCCAGTGCCGTCCAAGCGGCCTGGTTGGCCAGATGGGTGATGACGCCGGCACCCGCCTTGAGCAACATGTCGTTTTCTTCAGGCGTACGCGCGGCCCACCCCGGATCCGCCATGCCGCACTTCCCCCTTTGCTGCCCCGCTGGTGGCGTAGCTGGCTGTTACGCGCCTATCGCCAACGCCAAGCTACGCATGAGTTCGGTGACGACGTAGGTACCCGACGCGATGCTCTGCGCGCCGGCGAACAAACCGCGCTGGGCGGCGTGCTCGGATACCACTCCCAGGTAGTTTCCGCCGCACGCGTTCAGCGCCGCCGCGAACATCGCCGAATCCGGGTCTGCGCCCATCGGCATGACCCCCAGCAGCACGGGCGCGGCCGCCGAAGCCGCCGCCTGGGTCTCGGCGCTGATCCCCGACTCCGCGGCCGCCGATGCCAGCACAGCCTCCGATTGCACCTGCAGCACCATGATTTCCCTCCGATTGCTCAGCGTCATAAGACGGGCTTGGCGCCTCAGTCTAGTGCGGTTCTACTGTTCGTGTATTCACTCGGATTCCCCCCGGTCTCCCGGCCGGAATTACGTGATTCAGTTGACGGGCGGTATTCCCGTTATGAGGCATCCGTCAAACACCCCGCATGCCACTGCAGGCACACCGGTCACGCGGTTACCGCGTGATTCATGCGAATGGCTGGCAGTAATGGCCGCCTATTTGGTGCGGCCTGAAACATCGAATCGCCCGATCACGTTTCCCGTCGCGGAAATGCCGACCGAAACTACGCGGGTCCGCGGCCGTCACCGGCCAGGTTCAGCAGCAGCCGGGTGCCCCCGAGCGGACTCGTCTGCAACGCCGCCGTGCCGCCGTGCAGTTCGGCCTGCTGGGCGACCAGCGCCAGCCCCAGCCCGGAGCCCGACCGCGATGCCGTGGAGCCGCGGGCGAAGCGCTCGAAGACCGCGGCCCGCTCGGACTCCGGAACGCCGGTGCCGTCGTCGTCGATCGCGATCTCCACGCCCTCGCTGGAGCTGCTCACGGTGAGCTGGATCTTGCCGGCGTTGCCATGCTTGACGGCGTTGGCGATCGCGTTGTCGATCACCAGCCGCAGGCCGGTGGGCAGTCCCACCATCAGCACCGTCGGCGAGGGCACCAGCGACACCTCGACCTCGGGATATATCCGCAGTGCGTCGTGCGCGGCACGGTCCAGCAGTTCGGTGATGTCGAACGGGACGAAGTCGTCGACGGTGGTCAGCTCGCCCTGTGCCAGCCGTTCCAGCGCCGTCAGCGTTCCCTCGATGCGGCTCTGGGTGCGGATGACGTCGCCGATCACCTCCTGGCGCTGCTCACGGGGCAGGTCCAGCGTGGAGAGGACTTCCAGGTTGGTGCGCATCGCCGTCAACGGGGTGCGCAGCTCGTGGGAGGCGACGGCGGCGAAGTCGCGTGCCGACTCGAGCGCCGCCTTCGTGCGCTGTTGCTCCTTGCCGATGCGCGCGAGCATTCCCTCGACCGCTTCGGCGATCTCCACGGCCTCCCGCACCCCGCGCACCTGAACCTCGTCGGGGCTGGACTGCGCGTTGATCGCGCGGGCCTGCTGCGCCAGCAACAGGAACGGGTTCACCATGATCAACGAGATCACCCAGCCGACGACCACCGTGCCGCCGATGACGCTGGCGCAGATCAACAACACCCGCAGGTGTAGCTCGTTGATCCGGTGTTGCGCTTCGGCCAGCGGCGCGGCCAGCGCGATCGAGGCGGGCCCCGCCGAGAAGGTGCGGACGCGGTACTGCACGCCGTTGATGGTGGTGTTGGCGTATCCGTTGGGCAGCTTCGGCAGCACGATGTTGTTGGGCACCGAGACCGTCACGTCGCCGATGCGCGCGGTGCGCACCAGGTTGCCGTCCGGCATGGGCTGGTCGGGGCTCGCGTGCTCGACGTTGTTGAGCAGTGAATTGATGTCGCCCAGGCTGCTGACCGAGTCGAGCCGGCGGTCCAGCTGGCTGTACTGGTCGTTGGTGACGCCGACCCAAACCCAGGTGCCCAGCAGCACGACCAGGGTGATGACCGAGAGCGCGGCGACGACGACGATGGTGCGCAGCGACAACACCCGCATCGGCAGCTGTACGTGCGGTAACACGCGAATGTCACGCTCCTCTGGTGCGCTCACGGCGCCGGCCGGAGACGGTGTCGAGAACCTGACCACAACCCTCACACCCTTCGCGATTCGCCGCGTTCAGGCGTCGTGGCGTTTCGCAGAGAATGTAGCGCCAAACTTTGAGCTCCTGCCCGGCCCGGCCCTGACCGCGGTCGTTTTGCCTCCATCGTGGTGAGTGAGTACTCTCTCACCATGCTCGCCTCCGGACGTGATCGGCTCCTGGCCGAGGCGCTGAAGCTTTTCGCCGCCAAGGGTTACGCGGCGACATCGGTGGCCGACATCCAGCGAGCGTCGGGTCTGGCTCCGGGATCGGGAGCGCTCTACAAGCACTTCGGCTCGAAGCGCGAGCTGCTCGAGGCCGCCGTCGCGTACCGGATCGACAGCATCGTGGCGGCGCGCGAGCAGTACGACGCGGGGCAACCGGGCAGCGTCGAGCAGGCGGTGCGCACGGCCGGGCAGCTGATCTGGAGCAATCTCAAAGAGAGCGAGGACCTGCTCAAGGTCATGCTGCGGGAGCCCGAGGAGCTCGGCGACCTCGACGAAAAGACGTGGCAGGTCATCACCGACAACGCCTATCAGCGCTTCGCCGACGAACTGGCCGCGTCGAATCGGTCCGGCCGCACCCGCATCCCCGATCCCGAGGCGGCCGCGGCGGTCGCCATCGGGTCGTTGTCGTATGCCGCGACGCTGCAGGCGCTGACCGGCAGGCTGCCCGGCAACATCGACGAAGAGCGGTACTTCGAGGCGTGGGTCAGCCAGACCGTCAGCGTCCTCACCCAGTACGGAACCCGTTGAGCACAACAACCTTTCAGGAGTAGACCGTGACTTTCTCACTGCAACTGACCGACGACGTGATCGAGGTACGCGACTGGGTGCACAAGTTCGCCGCCGACGTCATCCGGCCCGCCGCCTCGGAATGGGACGAACGGGAGGAGACCCCGTGGCCCGTGATCCAGGAGGCCGCCAAGGTGGGGCTGTACTCCCCCGACTTCTTCGCGCAGCAGGCGGCCGAGCCGACGGGCCTGGGCATGCTCACCGCGTTCGAGGAGATGTTCTGGGGCGACGCCGGCATCGCGCTGTCCATCATGGGCACCGGCCTGGCCGCGGCGGCGTTGGCGGGCAACGGAACTCCCGAACAGCTGGGCCGGTGGCTGCCGGAGATGTTCGGTACGGCCGACGAGCCGAAGCTGGGTGCGTTCTGCTCCTCGGAGCCCGACGCCGGGTCGGACGTCGGGGCGATCCGCACCCGGGCCCGCTACGACGAGGCCACCAACGAATGGGTGCTGAACGGCACCAAGACCTGGGCGACCAACGGCGGCATCGCGAACGTGCACATCGTGGTGGCGTCGGTGTATCCCGAATTGGGCACCCGCGGACAGGCCACGTTCGTCGTCCCGGCGGGCGTCAATGGTTTGGCGCAAGGCCAGAAGTTCAAGAAGCACGGGATCCGGGCATCGCATACCGCCGAGGTGGTTCTCGACAACGTTCGCCTACCCGAGGACCACATCCTGGGCGGCCGGGAGAAGTTCGAGGCGCGCATCGCCCGGGTCAAGTCGGGTGCCTCCGCGCGCAGCCAGGCGGCGATGAAGACCTTCGAGCGCACCCGGCCCACGGTCGGGGCCATGGCCGTCGGCGTGGCCCGCGCCGCGTACGAGTACGCGCTCGACTATGCCTGCCAGCGTGAGCAATTCGGCCGCAAGATCGGCGAATTCCAGGCGGTGGCGTTCAAGCTGGCCGACATGAAGAGCCGCATCGACGCCGCCCGCCTGCTGGTGTGGCGGGCCGGCTGGATGGCGCGCAACAACCAATCGTTCGACGCCGCCGAGGGGTCGATGGCCAAGCTGGTTGCCAGCGAGACGGCCGTCTACGTCACCGACGAGGCGATCCAGATTCTGGGCGGCAACGGATACACCCGTGACTATCCCGTGGAGCGGATGCACCGCGACGCCAAGATCTTCACCATTTTCGAGGGCACCAGCGAGATCCAGCGCCTGGTGATCTCGCGGGCGCTGACCGGCTTGCAGATTCGGTAACGGCCGCATCCCGCGGTCCGTGCCGTCACGGGCGCGAGACATGATGGCCGGATGACCACCGAGATCCGGGTCCTCGACAGCGAGGACGAACTGCTGGCCGCGGCCAACGTGTTTCGCGTCGCCATGATCGGCTTCCCGCCGATGCCGGAGCTACCGCCCGGCCAGATCGCCAAGCTGCTCGAGCCCGGCCGCACCCTGGGGGCGTTCGTCGGCGGGGAGCTCGTCGGCACCGCGGACGCAGTGACGAGCCGAATGACGCTCCCCGGCGGGTCGATGGTGGGGCACGCCGCCGTCACCCACATCGGGGTGTTGCCGTCGTTCACCCGGCGGGGCGTCGCCACGGAGTTGATCCGTCATCAATTCGGCGACATCGCGGCCCGCGGCGAGGTGGTCGCGTCGTTGCGGGCCTCCGAGGCCACGATCTACGGGCGCTATGGGTACGGCGTCGCCAGTTCGTCGCAGACGGTAGAGGTGCACACCGCGCGGGCGGCGCTGCGTCGCGAGGTCGGGGCCGGCGGTCCGGTGCGGTTGATCGACGCGGCAGAAGGCTGGGCGTTGTTGCCCCGCATCTACGCCGAGAATCGTCCGTCGCGGCCGGGATCCATCGACCGGCCGGACGCGTGGTGGCGGAGCCTGCGGCTGCGTACCGAATCATCGCCGCAGCCTTCGTATGTCGCGGTGCACGGCGCCCCGGGAGCCGAATCCGGTTTCACCCGCTACCGCCCCGTCGACACCGAGAGGTGGTTCGTCAGCGACCAGCGCACGATCGCGGTGGAGGACTTCTTTGCCCCGACCGCCGAGGCCTATCTCGGCCTGCTGCGGTTTCTGCTGCGGCTCGATCTCATTGACCGCGTCGTGTTTTGGATGTTGCCGATGGACGATCCGCTGCCCTGGTTGCTGGCCGATCGGCGCGCCGCGCGCGTCACCGCCGTGCATGACGAAACGTGGCTTCGCGTCATCGACGTGCCGCGGGCGCTCTCGGCTCGCCGGTACGGCGGCGACGGCGGCGTCACCATCGCGGTCAAAGACCCTATGCTGCCCGATAATTCGGGTCGTTTCACGATCACCGGGGACGGCGCCGAACCGACCGGCGGGCGCGCGCAGCTCGAGGTCGACGTCGAGGGGCTGGCCGCAGTTCTGCTCGGAGGTGTGACCTGGCGCGACCTCGCCGTCGCGGGCGTGGCCCGACCCGATGACCCGTCGGCGATCGCCGCGGCCGACCGATTGTTCGCGGTGCCGGACGCTCCCCATGCCGGGTTCTACTTCTAGCCGCGCGGGTACGCGGATCGCGTGATCGTCATCGTCGGTGCGGGGGTGTGCGGGCTGGCCGCCGCCCACGAGCTGGCGCGGCGTGGGGAGCCCGCGATCGTGCTGGAACGCGGGGTCCCGTTCGGCGAGCAGTCAACGGGATTGGCCCGCATCTTCCGGATTGCGCATCGGCGCCCGTCGTTGTGCCGCCTGGCGCTCCGCGCCCGCGCCGGCTGGCAGCGCTGGGAGGACGAGCTCGGCGTGGGCCGGCTATTGGGCGCGGAGGGATTCATCGCCGCCGGTGCCTGCGAGGAGACCGCGGCGGCCATGACAACGGCGGGTGCTTCATTCCGTTGGGTGGACGGGGCGGAGATCGCCGCGCGGATCCCATTCGCCGCCCCGCCGTGGGAGACCGGTGTGCTGGATCCACTCGGCGGCAGCCTGCGAATCCGCCGCGCAATGTCCGCGCTGGCGGGGCGGCTCGACGTCCGGCGGGGCGACGTCGTGGCGGTTTCCGACGACGGTGAGGTGAGTCTGGCCGACGGCGGCGTGCTGCGGGGCGACCGCGTGCTGATCTGCGCCGGCGCGCGGACGCCGGCGCTGTTCGGCCCGCTTGGTGTCGAATTCGCCCCGCACACCCGGTTCACCTACGCGGGCGCCGACGCGACCGGCGCGGCGTGCCTGTCGGCGCCCGAGGGCTACGGGCTGCCGCTGGGCAGCACGGGGCGCTGGGCGTTCGGTCAGGAGGTGCCGGACCCCGCGACGGTGCGCGCGCTGTTCCCAGGGCTGTCGCCGGTTGGGCGGGTGGACTGCGTGACGGTTCGCGCGCCGTGGCTGGACGCGGGCGGCGACGGCTGGACGGTGGGCCGCCGCGGCCGCGTCGTCGGGTTCGTCGGCGCCAACCTGATGAAGTTCGGTCCGTTGCTCGGCGAACTGCTTGCCGAGGCGGTGCTCAGCGAAGAGCTACCGGGCCAGCTGGCCCTCGCCCGATAGTTCACCTGCAGGGCGCAAGCGCATCGCCGGACGAGTCCGCCGCCGCGCGGGGACGGCCATCAGCGTTCCAGCGCAACGACACGACGATGAATCGGGGACGGTAGATGCTCACCTGGCGGTACACGTCGCCGCCCGGCGCGGTGTCAAGGCTGTTGACGTCGTACGAGATGACCAGCTTGCTGGACGTCGAGTACTCGGGGTGCACATGGGCGTTGTAGGTGTAGACGTCGGCGTCGTGGTAGAGCCCGGCGCTTCCGCTCTCAGGCGTCAGGTACAGCGTCGTCGCGGGCCCGAAGGGTCCCGTCGGGGACGGCCCGAAGCGGCCAACGAGGCGATCGCTGAATCCCCTGCCCCCCTGCATGGTGGTGAGCATGTAGACGCCGTCGCGCAGCCGGTGCACCGAAAGCTCGGCGCCGACGCGGTCGCTCACCCGGAACGAATCCGCTTCCGCGGACGACCATCCCCGGCCGGTCCAGTACGAGAAGGCTTGCCGCAGATCGCCTCCCGCGATGCGGGCCACGTGCAGGTACTTGTTGTCGGCGCCGGTCTCGACACCGTAGACATAGGTCCAGCCGCCGTCGTTCTGCACCCACTGGCCCCATTGGATGCCGCGCGATCGTGGCAGCGGCGTGATCGCCGAGGCTGCGCGCAGGTCCCCGATGTCGAACCGCGCCAGCGATGACCCGACGAACACGAAGTCGAGCGGTCCGCGCCCACCGGATCTCCACTCGGACAGCGGAACCTGTAGTGCCCCATCAAGATACGTCGCCGCTCCCAGCCAGAACCAGTGCGTGGGGTCAACCGGCGCGACCACGCCCGCCCGGTGGTCGGCCGTCCCGCCCACCACGGTGGACCAGTGCCCTTCGCCGTCACGGATGACGAAGGAATTGTGCACGAAAAGCGCGTCGGGCGGTCGGGTCGGCGGGGTGATGGGCCCGAGGAAAGTATCGGAGAACACGAAGGCCTCCCTACCGTCGGGCAGCGTGGCCGTCCAGGTCGAATCTCCGCCCGTCCAACCGCTACCGGAATTGCCGTAGTTCGTCAGGGCCGTGTTCAGGCAGTCCAGCGGCGCGGAGCCGAGCACCACCGGCGCCCCCATCACGCCGCGCGGGCCCGGCCAGGACGAGAACAGGCCGAGAGCGAGAGCCGCGATCAGGAGGGTGACGAGCAGCCGGCCGGCCCGCCTGCCCATCCCGCGCGTCACGCTCACACGATAGGCGCTCCGGGTTGCGGGAGGTAAGCCTTTCCTTCTAGACCGGCCAGGACGCCCAATTGCCGCTCGTTTAGGGACGTTTGACCCTAGGTCCGCGGAGTGGCGCCTCGGAATACTTGGGCGGCTTGACAAATTGCGTGAGTCCGCACCGGCCCCCGTGGAGGTATGCGATGACGGCTGAAGCGCCGCCCGTCAGCGGCCTGCAGGCCCGCCGGCCGTTTCCCGCGCGGACAGGTCCCAAGGGGAACCTGATCTACCAGCTCATCAGCACGACCGACCACAAGATGATCGGCATCATGTACATGGTCGCCTGTTTCATCTTCTTCTTCATCGGCGGCCTGATGGCGCTGCTCCTGCGGCTCGAGCTGGCCCGGCCCGGGCTGCAATTTCTGTCCAACGAGCAGTACAACCAGCTGTTCACCATGCACGGCACGGCGATGTTGCTGTTTTATGCGACGCCCATCGTCTTCGGGTTCGCGAATCTGGTACTGCCCCTGCAGATCGGTGCGCCCGACGTGGCCTTCCCACGGCTCAACGCGCTGTCGTTCTGGCTGTTCGTCTGCGGCGCGCTGATCGCGTTGGGCGGCTTCATCGTTCCCGGAGGTGCCGCCGATTTCGGGTGGACCGCCTACACGCCGCTGTCCGATGCCGTGCACAGTCCCGGCGTGGGCGGCGACCTGTGGATTCTGGGCGTGGGCGTCGGTGGTCTGGGAACCATTCTGGGTGCGGTCAACATGATCACCACGGTGGTCTGTCTGCGGGCCCCGGGCATGACCATGTTCCGGATGCCCATCTTCACCTGGAACATCCTGGTCACCAGTGTGCTTGTCCTGATTGTCTTCCCGCTGTTGACCGCCGCGCTGTTCGGTTTGGAGGCCGACCGCCGCTTCGGCGCGCACATCTACGATCCCGCCAACGGCGGGGTGATGCTGTTTCAGCACTTGTTCTGGTTCTTCGGGCATCCCGAGGTCTACGTGATCGCGCTGCCGTTCTTCGGCATCATCTCCGAGATCGTCCCCGTGTTCTCCCGCAAGCCGCTGTTCGGTTACAGCACACTGGTTTACGCGACGCTGTCGATCGCCGCACTATCAGTGGCGGTGTGGGCGCACCACATGTATGCCACCGGCGCCGTGCTGCTGCCGTTTTTTTCGTTCATGACGTTCCTGATCGCCGTCCCCACCGGGATCAAGTTCTTCAACTGGATCGGCACCATGTGGAAGGGCCAGTTGACGTTCGAATCCCCGATGCTGTTCGCGATCGGGTTCTTGCTGACCTTCCTCATCGGGGGGTTGACGGGCGTGCTGCTCGCCAGCCCCCCGCTCGACTTCCACATCACCGACACCTATTTCGTTGTGGCGCACTTCCACTACACGTTGTTCGGCACGATCGTGTTCGCCACCTACGCGGGCATCTACTTCTGGTTCCCGAAGATGACCGGACGCCTGCTCGACGAGCGGCTGGGCAAGCTGCATTTCTGGCTGACGTTCATCGGCTTCCACACCACCTTCCTGGTGCAGCACTGGCTCGGCGATTCGGGGATGCCGCGCCGGTATGCCGACTACCTGCCCACCGATGGGTTTCAGACGCTCAACCTTGTCTCGACGATCGGGGCGTTCATCCTCGCCGCCTCGGTCTTGCCGTTCGTCTGGAACGTGTTCAAGAGCTGGCGCTACGGCGAGCCGGTCCTGGTGGACGACCCGTGGGGCCACGGCAATTCGCTCGAGTGGGCCACCAGCTGCCCGCCGCCGCGGCACAACTTCACCGAGCTGCCGCGAATCCGTTCGGAGCGGCCGGCTTTCGAGCTGCATTACCCGCACATGGTGGAGCGCATGCGCGCCGAGGCGCATGTCGGCCGCCGCGAACTCGCGAGCGCGACGCCCGACGCGGCCGACGTCGCCATAAACTAGTTGCGCCGTATCACCATTCGCTTCTCCAGCCCCCCCAGCGCGGCGTCGCTGAACTTGCCCAGCGCGGCGAGTAGTCCGATGGCCAACAGCATCACGTCGGTGCGGCCGGTGTTCTGGCTGTCGATCAGCAGGAAGCCGAGTCCCTTCGACGAGGCGATCAACTCGGCGGCCACCAGGAAAAGCCACGCGTTCGCCAGTCCCAGGCGCAGCCCGTTCAGCAGAGCGGGGGCGGCTGCGGGAAGCATGACCGTCGTCAACAGCGCGGCCCCGTCCCGACCGTAGGCGCGGCCCACCTCCAACAGTTGCGGGTCGACGTGGGACAGCGCCGACGCCGTCGTGGTGTACACGGGGAAGAACGCGCCGATGGCTACCAGCAGCACCTTCGGTGTTTCGTCAATGCCAAACCACAAGAGCAGTAACGGAACCCACGCCAGCGAAGGCACGGTGCGCAAGGCCGCCACCGTCGGGGCGAGCAGCCTGCGCGCGGTGAGCGACAGCCCCACTAGCGATCCGATCGCGAGCGCGGCGGCCGAGCCGAGCAGGTAGCCGAGCGAGACACGCCCCAGGCTGGCCTGTAGATGGGTCCAGAGCTCACCGCGACGCAGCAGGTCACCCAGCGCCGCGATCACGTCGCCGGGTGGGGGCAGTTGACTGGCCGAGAACCAGCCCGCGGCGGTCACCGCTTGCCAGGCGGCCAGCAACAGCAGCGGAACCGCAAGCCCAGCCGGGGCGAGGGGGATCCTCAGGACACGTGTTGGGCGTACTTCGGCTCGATGATCGTTCCCAGCGCGCCGCGGCCGGAGTCGTCGGATTTGATGTCGGAGTCCGCCACCGCGATCGGCAGGATGTTCGTCAACACCGTCCGCTGCGGGTCGCCCGGCGCGGGCGGGATGTCCAGCACCGTCCGTCGCAACTCCTCCTGGGCGACGCTCGGTGTGACTTTCGCCTGCGAGGCCAGCAACGCCGCCAGCTCCTCGGGATGCGCCTTCGCCCATTTACGGGCCTCCTCATAGCTATTGACCACGGACTGGACCACATCGGGATGCGCGGCGCTGAAGTCCTCTCGAACGTTCAGCACGCCATAGGAGTTGAAATCCGGATTGCGGTAGAGCATCCGCGAACCCTGCTGCTGAATGGTCTGCGCCATAAAAGGATCCAGCCCTGACCAGGCGTCCACATCGCCACGTTCCAGCGCGGTTTTGCCGTCGGCGTGCTGCAGGTTGACCATTTCCACGTCGGCGGGTGAAAGCCCCGCCGTGGCAAGGGATTGCAGCAGGAAGAAGTAGGGGTCCGTGCCCTTGGTGACCGCGATTTTCTTTCCCTTCAGGTCGGCGACCGAGGTGGCCGTCGAATTCTTGCCCACCACCAGGGCGGTCCACTCCGGCTTGCTGTACACGTCGATGATCTTGATCGGCGTGCCGTTCGCCCGCGCGACCAAGGCGGCCGAACCGGCGGTGGACCCGAAGTCGAGTCCCTTGGAGCGCAGGCCCTCGTTTGCCTTGTTGCTCCCCGCCGAGAGCACCCAGGTGACGTTGTAGCCCCTTCCCTCCAGCAGGTGCTGGTCGCGTACCACCAGGCTCAGCGGGTTGTAGTACGCATAGTCCAGCCGGATGTCCCTGGCCGCCGTAGTCCCGGTTGGCGAGCCGCAGCCGGCGGCTGCGGCCAGGACCGAAACCGCAATCAGGCAGCGCATTTTCATCACGTCTTGGCCTCCTCGGAAACCGCGGATCCGGCAGCGGCGCGGCCGCGCCGCGGTACGCCGAGCTCGTCGAGCAACTGTTGGCGCAACGCCGCGATGCGCGGGTCGCCGCGGTCGCGTGGCTTGGCGATCGGGACGTCGAATGCCGCGCCGATGCCGGCCGCGCCCGTGGGGTCGGCGCGCAACACGAGCACGCGGTCGGCGAGGATCGCCGCCTCATC
>NZ_LZJB01000078.1:0-16611 GCF_001666895.1 Mycobacterium sp. E3298 | reverse complement strand
CCGGCAAGGTGACGCTGCTGCGCTACATCGTCAGTGAGGACGTCGGGCCGATGATCAACCCCTCGGTGGTGGAGGGCCAGATCGCCGGCGGCACCGTGCAGGGCATCGGCGGCGCCCTGATGGAGGACTTGGTTTACGACGACGACGGCAACCCACTGGCAACGACTTTCGTCGACTACCTGCTGCCCACCGCCACCGAGGTACCGCCGATCGAATTCGGCCACGTCGAGATACCCGGACCGGGGCCCGGCGGCTATAAGGGCGCAGGCGAGGGCGGGGCCATCGGCTCGACGCCGGCGGTGATCAACGCCATCAACGACGCGCTCGCGCCGCTGGGTGTGACGGTCACCCGGCTGCCGGCCAGCCCGGCGTCGATCGCGGCCCTGCTGGAAGCGGTGCAACGATGAAGCCGGCCGCGTTCGACTACCACCGGCCCGACAGCATCGACGACGCCGTGCGCCTGCTGGCCGAATTGGGCGACGACGCAAAGATATTGGCGGGCGGCCAGAGCCTGGTGCCGATGCTCGCGATGCGGCTGGCCTACTTCGACCACCTGATCGACATCTCCCGGCTGCCCGAGCTGCAGGGCATCGACCGCAGGGGTGCCGAGCTGTGGATCGGCGCCGGCACCACCGAGGCTGCCGTTGGCTCCGATGACGTAGTGCGCCAAGCGGTTCCGCTGCTGGCCCGGGTGACGCCGTTCGTCGGGCACTTCCAGATCCGCAACCGCGGCACCCTGGGCGGGTCGATCGCGCACGCCGACGCCGCCGGCGAATACCCCGCGGTCGCCCTGACGCTGGACGCGGTGATGGAGGTCCAGTCGCCAGGCGGGCGGCGCGAGATCGCCGCCGCCGACTTCTTCGCCGGCGTCTGGGAAACCACCATGGACTCCGACGAGGTGCTGACCGGGGTGCGGTTCCCGATCTGGGACGGCAGATGCGGGTTCGCCGTCGAGGAATTCTCGCGCCGCCACGGCGATTTCGCGATCGCCGGCGCACTGGTGGCCGTCCAGCTCGACGACCAGGACCGGGTGTCGCGCTGCGCGATCGGGCTGCTGGGCATGGGGTCCACGGTCCGGCGCGCGACGGCGGCCAAGGTCGCGGCCCTCGGAAGGCCGGTCGGCGAGCTGGTTCCCGAGGAGATCGGCCGGGCCGCGATGAGCGGGCTCGACGAGGTTCCCAACGACCTGCAGGGGACGGCGGCGTACCGGTTGAAGGTCGGCGCCACGATGGCCGCCCGCGCCTGGACACGAGCTACAGCCGAAGCAGCCACGGGGGCCGACAATGCCTGAACACCCAATCGAACTGTCCGTCAACGGAACTCCGGTCACCACCGTGGTCGAACCGCGGATGACGCTGGCCGACTTCCTGCGCGAGAAGTGCGGGCTGACCGGCACCCATCTGGGCTGCGAACACGGCGCGTGCGGGGCCTGCACGGTGCTGCTGGACGGCGCGGCCGTGCGCTCGTGCCTGATGTTCGCGGTGCAGGCCGACGGGACCGAGGTGACGACGGTCGAAGGGGTCGCGGAACCCGACGGCACGCTGTCGCCAGTGCAGTCGGCGCTGCGCGAGTGCCACGGGCTGCAATGCGGCTTCTGCACGCCGGGTTTCGTCATGTCGCTGACCGCGCTGCTGCGCGACAACCCCGATCCCAGCGACCACGAGATCCGGGAGGGCCTGTCCGGCAACTTCTGCCGGTGCACCGGCTACCAGGGCATCGTCGCCGCCGCCCGCCGGGCCGCCGAGACCCAGTCGGTCACGCAGCGATAAAGGTTCACCATCGGCGTGGCATCGACAGCTGCGCGGTTGCACGGGATTTCGTTACTGCGCGCGTAATCTGATTTCCCAATATTGCTGATAATCGGGAGTGGCGCGTGCGGTTTTCGCAAAGGGCACGGTGGAGCCTTGCCGGTGGGTCCCTGCTGATCGCGCCCGTGCTGGTCAGCCCGGCACTGATCGACGCCTGTTCCAGCACCATCGCAGGCCGGCCGGTCGCCGCGCCGGGGGCCGGCCCGGTCGAACCCACGTTCCCCACCCCCAGGCCGTCGGCAGCGCCGCCGGCCCCGACGGCCAGCCCAGCCCCGGGCCTGCCGACGACGCCGGCCAACCCGACCGCACCGGCCGGCGCGATCCCGCTGCCGCCGGACCAGAACGGCTACGTCTTCATCGAAACCAAGTCGGGCACCACCCGCTGCCAGATCAACAAGGACACCGTCGGCTGCGAAGCGCCGTTCACCAACTCCCCGCTGCAGGACGGCGAACACGCCAACGGCGTCAGCGTGGACTCGGCCGGCAAGGTGCAGTGGGTTTTGGGCAACCTCGGCGCCATTCCCACCGTGCAGATCGACTACAAGACCTACAACGCCGCCGGCTGGACGATCAACGCCACCGCCGACGGCACCCGCTTCACCAACGACCACACCGGCCACGGCATGTTCGTCAGCCTCGACAAGGTCAACACGTTCTAAAGGCAGGTCCGGATCGCTCGGCTGCGCCGTCCCACACCAGGTGGCCGTCGGGGCGGCGGCGAGCCCCGTCGGCGGGGCGGTGCGGGCGCAGCCGGCCGTCCGGCATCAGGTGTCGCACCGGGACGGCGCGGCCGAGCTCCACCACGTCGGCGATCAGCCGCCGGTGGCAGCGCCACCAGACGCTCTCGCTGCACATCACCGCCGTGGTGCGCCGGGCGGCGTCGGCCAGGACCTCGTCGAGCGCCGCGCCGAACTCCGGCGTCCGGGTGTACGCGGCGTACGCCCGGAATGCGGCCACCGTCCACCAGGCGTCCGGCTCCGGTTCTCCCGCCGCGACGTGGCGCCGCCCGCCCAGGCGTGGCTCCCATCGGTACTCGATGCCGCGTTCGGGCAGCCAGCATTCCAGGGCCTCCCGCTGCACGTCCGGATTCGTCCGGCTGGCCGGATACCGCCGCACATCCACCACCAGCGCAACCCCGGCGCCGGCAAGCAAATCCGCCAGCCGCTCACGGTCGGCCGTCCCGTGCCCCACGGTCAGCAACGCCCGCCCCACCAGACCAGTCTCCGCTCGACAAGGATGGGTGCGGTGATCCTCGCCGTCGACCTGGGTAAGACGTCGTGCCGGGCTTCGGCATGCGGCCGTCGGGCTGAGGGGCCGGGCGCGCCCGGGCTCGCGGCGCCCGGCGGCGTGCGGGCCGCGGAGGCGGCGATCCTGACCGTGGCCGGCGATCTGGCGCGCGAGCTCGGAGCGGTCGACGAGGTGATCGTGGGCGCGGCCGGGGCGGAGGCGGCCCCGGACGCGGCGCGCGCGCTGGGCGATGCGCTGCTGACGTCGCTGCGCGCGGAGCGCGTCGCGGTGACCAGCGACGCCGTGACCGCGCACGCCGGCGCCCTGAGCGGACAGCCGGGCGTCGTGCTGATCGCGGGCACCGGCGTCGTGGCGCTCGCGATCGATGCGGATGGTCGGTGGCGGCGCGCCGACGGCTGGGGCCCGTGGCTGGGCGACGAGGGCGGCGGCGCGTGGATCGGCGCAGCCGGGCTGCGCGCGGCGCTGCGCGCCCACGACGGCCGCGGCCCGTCCACCACGCTGCTCGACGCCGCCCGCGCCCGCTTCGGCACCCCGGAGACCTGGCCCGCGCGGCTCACCGGCGCCGCCGCGCTCGCGTCCTTCGCACCCGACGTCCTCGCTGCGCGGGGCGACGCCGCCGCGTTGGCGATCGTCGAAGCGGCGGCCGGGGCGCTCGCCGCGACCGCCCGCGCGGTCGGCGATGGCCCGGTCGCGATGGTCGGCGGCCTGGCCGGGTTCGAAGCGCTTCACGCACGGCTCGACCTCGTCCCCGCCGCCGGCGACGCGCTCGACGGCGCGCTGCGACTGGGGGCGATCCACGAGCCGCACCTGCTCCGCGTGCGGCCGGAACCGAAATCCGCTGCGGTGCAAGGGCTCGACGCGCTGGCCACCGAAGCGGTCCGTCCGGGCCTGCACGACCTGGACGCCCGGCCCATCGGAGAAGTCGTCGCGCTGCTCGTCGACGCCGAAGGCGAGGCGCATGCCGCGGTGGCGGCGGCGGTCCCGCGGATCGCGGCGGCAGCCGGGGCGATCGCCGCGCGGCTCGAGCGTGGCGGCCGCCTGATCTACGCCGGTGCCGGCACGCCCGGGCGGCTCGGTGTGCTCGACGCGGCCGAGTGTGCGCCCACGTTCGGCACCGACCTGGTGCGCGGTGTGATCGCCGGCGGCCCGGCGGCGCTGACCGAGGCGATCGAGGGTGCGGAGGACGCGTTCGACCCCGCCGGTCTCGCCGACCTGAGCGCCGCCGACGCGCTTGTCGGGATCACCGCGTCGGGCCGCACCCCCTACGTGCTCGGGGCACTCGAGCATGCGCGCGCGGCGGGCGCGCTGACGGTCGCGATCGTCAACAACCCGCACAGCGAGGCGTCAGCCGACGTGGTGATCGAACTGTTGACCGGACCCGAGGTGCTGGCCGGCTCGACGCGGCTGACCGCGGGAACCGCCCAGAAGGTCGCGCTCAACGCGCTCTCGACGAGCGTGATGATCGCGCTCGGCAAGGCCTACGGGCCACGCATGGTAGACGTCCGCGCGACCAACGCGAAGCTGCGCCGCCGCGCGGTGCGGATCGTCCGCGACGCGGCCGGCGTCGACGAGAAAACCGCGACCGCCGCGCTCACCGCCGCCGGGGGTCACGCCAAGACCGCGATCGTCGCGCTGCTCGCAGGCGTCGACGCGACCGAGGCCGCCGCCCGGCTCGACCGGGCGCGGGGACGCGTGCGCGACGCGCTCGGCCGGAACTGAGCGCAACGGCCCCGGGGCTCAGGGGGTTGGCAGCCGGCATCAGTACCATCGGTGCCGTGGCACGCAACGGCCCACCCGACGACTTCCACGAACAGGCGACCCGGCACGCCGACTACGGCGTCGCCGAGCAGCCCACCACCGGCGAACCCCCGGCGAACCCGCCCGAAGGGTTTGACCAGCCCGAAGCGTTCGGCGACCTGGAAAGCGAACCCACCCCCTGGTACCGCAAGCCGCCGCTGCTCATCGCCTGGCTGGTGTTCGTCGTCATTCTGATCGGGCTGATCGTCTACGGCATCACCGAATTGCTGAGCGGCGGGCAGGGCACCACCAGCCCGACCCCGAGCACCAGCAGCACCAGCGCGACGACAACCACCACCACGACCGCGCCGACGACCACCACGACGACGACCCCGAGCACCAGCAGCGCGGTCGAGCCGCCGGCACAGCAGCCGACGGGGCAGCCCACGCGCCAGCCCAGCCAGCAGGAGCCGACGCATCGGCATCATCTGCCCCAGGTGCCGTCGGTGATCACGGTTCCGGGCGTGCCCACGGTGATCACGGTCCCGCCGGGGCTGCGCTGACCCCCTCGGCCGCTAGGGTGAGGACCACCGGGCGATCGGAAGTGGGGTGCGGGGAATGAGCGAGTCGCTCGGGCTGTCGATCGGGGCGGCCAACTTGGTGGCGGCCCGCGCGGGAAGGGCCCCGGTGGTCCGCAGCGCCGTGTTGACCCTCTTCGAGCACCGCCCCACCGAAGTTGGCCTGCCCGAGGAAAACCCGAACCTGACCGAAAACGGGATGGTGCTGCGCGGATTCGTCGAGCGCGTCGGCGACCGGACGCCCGTGGTGGCTGCCGACGGGACTAAGTACCTCGGCGAGGTGCTGACGGTCGAGGCGATCGAGGCCATGGCCCGCACCGTCGGCTACGGCACCCCGATCACCATCGCCGTGCCGGCGTACTGGTCCGACGCCCAGTTCACCGCGCTGCGTGAGGAGTTCTTCGCCCAGCCGGACCTCGCCCGCGGCGGGGTGGCCCCCGTGCTGGTGTCCGACGCCACCGCCGCGCTCGCCGCGCTGCGCGGCCGGCCGGGATTCCCGACCGCCGGCGTCGTCGCGCTATGCGATTTCGGCGCCAGCGGCACCAGCATCACCCTGATGGACGCCGGATCCAACTTCGCCCGTATCGGCCCGTCGGTGCGCTACGCCGATTTCTCCGGCGACGGCATCGATCAACTGGTGCTCGGCCGCCTGCGGGCCTCCGATGACACCATGGCCGACCTGGGCAGCACCGTGCGGATCGGGTCGCAGAGCCGTCTGCTCGGCGAGTGCCGGCGCGCCAAGGAGCAACTGTCCACCGCCGCCACCGCCTCGGTCGCGGGCGGGCAGCTGACCCGCGCCGACCTCGAGCAACTGATCTCCGAACCGCTAGACCGATTCCTGAACGCCCTCGAGGAAGCGTTGCGCCGCAACGGGATTCCGAAATTGGCCACGATCGCGACGGTCGGCGGGGGCGCCGGCATTCCGCTGCTCACCGCGCGGTTGTCGGGGCGATTTTCGGTGCCGGTCCACACCGCGCCGCGGCCCGCGTTGAGCGCGGCCCTCGGCGCGGCGGCGCTCGGCGACCAGCAGGCGTCTGCGGGCGTCCCGACCGCCGCGGGCGCCGTTGTGGAAACCCCGACCGAGATGGTGGGCACCGGCGGAATCGACATGACCCAGGCCGCGTGGGCCGCCCAGGCGACCGACGTGGACGGTGCCCTGGCCTGGTCCCAGGACGCCGACGGCGCCGACGAGCCGGTGCCCTACACCGGGCGCGACGCCACCGGCGAGTATGCCGGTGCGGCAAGGACTTTCGACGATGACGCCGACAGCCGCTACCCGGCCAAAGGCGGCGGGCTGCCCTGGTACAAGCGCACGGCGCTGGTCTTGACCGTCGCCGGCGCCGCGGCGGCGGTGCTGGTGGCCGTCCTGTTGGCGATCAACCTGGGGCTCACCAAGTCGAGCCCGGCGAAACCCACCGCCCCGAGCCAGCCGGCGCCCCCCCAAACGTCGCAAACCGTGACCATCACCGAGCCGAACGGCAGCACCACCGAGACGGTCCTGCCCCCGCCCCCGCCGCCGCCGTCGTCGTCGTCCGAGCCGCCGCCGACCACCACCACGACGACCCCTCCGCCGACCACGACCACCACGACGGAAGCTCCGACGACGACGACCACCACCGCCGCGCCGACCACGACGTCGCAGGCGCCCACGACATCGCAGGCGACCACCACGGCCGCGCCCCCGACGACGACCCGCTTGCGGCCGCTGCTGCCGCCCTTCGTGCCCCAGCCCCGGCCCTGACGCGAGTGCCACAGGTCACGGCGACGAAGGTCACACCCGCCCAGGCACACTGACGAAGCAGGCCACGGGCGGCGGTCAGCCTCCAAGTTAGGGCAGCCTTTCTCGCGGCGGAAGCTGCGGAGATGTAACTATGAGCAGGGCTGAGCAGGCAAACAATTCGCAGGCTGAATCAACGATGCATTGGGGAGACGTTCAGTGACGACGCAGATGCTCATCAGACTGATAGTGGGCATGGGCATGACGCTGGTCGTGGCCGCACTCGCTGCCAAGCGGGTCCTGTGGCTGTTCAAGCTGATCACGTCCGGGAAGCCGGCACCGGGGCACACCGACGAACCCGGCAAGCGAATCTGGGCGGAGGTCTCCGAGGTCTTCGGGCAGCGCCGGCTGCTCAAGTGGTCGATCCCCGGCCTGGCCCACTTCTTCACCATGTGGGGCTTCTTCATCCTGCTCACGGTCTATATCGAGGCGTACGGCTTCCTGTTCCAGGAGAACTTCCACATCCCGATCATCGGGCGATGGGACGCGCTGGGCTTCCTGCAGGACTTCTTCGCCACCGGCGTCTTCCTGGGCATCACCACCTTCGCGATCATCCGGTGGCGGACCGAGCCGAAGGAATACGGCCGCTCGTCCCGGTTCTACGGCTCCCACACCGGCGGCGCCTGGCTGGTGCTGTTCATGATCTTCAACGTCATCTGGACCTACGTGCTGGTCCGCGGGTCCGCGGTCAACAACGGCACGCTGCCCTACGGCAAGGGCGCCTTCCTGTCCCAGCTGTTCGGCGCCATTCTGCGTCCGCTCGGGCAGCCCGCCAACGAGATCATCGAGACGACGGCCCTGCTGCTGCACATCGCGGTCATGCTGGCGTTCCTGATCATCGTGCTGCACTCCAAGCACATGCACATCTTCACGGCGCCGATCAACGTCATCTTCAAGCGGCTGCCCAACGGGCTGGGGCCGCTGCTGCCGCTGGAACACGACGGCAAGCCGATCGACTTCGAAAACCCGCCCGACGACGCCGAATTCGGCCGCGGCAAGATCGAGGACTTCAGCTGGAAGGCCATGCTGGACTTCGCCACGTGTACCGAGTGCGGCCGCTGCCAGTCGCAGTGTCCGGCGTGGAACACAGGCAAGCCGCTGTCGCCCAAGCTCGTCATCATGGATCTGCGCGACCACTGGATGGCCAAGGCGCCCTACATCCTCGGCGACAAGGAGAGCCCCCTCGAGAACACGCCCGAGGGCGGGATCGGCGAGGAGCTGTCCGGCGAGAAGCACGCCGAGGCGCACCACGTTCCCGAGTCGGGCTTCGGCCGCGTGATGGGCTCCGGGCCCGAGCAGGCCACCCGGCCGCTGGTGGGCACCGAGGAACAGCGCGGCGTCATCGACCCCGACGTGCTGTGGTCCTGCGTGACCTGCGGCGCGTGCGTCGAGCAGTGCCCGGTGGACATCGAGCACGTCGACCACATCGTCGATATGCGCCGGTACCAGGTGATGATGGAGTCGGAGTTCCCGTCCGAGCTGTCGGTGCTGTTCAAGAACCTGGAGACCAAGGCCAACCCGTGGGGCCAGAATGCCGCCGACCGCACCAACTGGATCGACGAAGTGGACTTCGACGTCCCGGTCTACGGCGAAGACGTCGACAGCTTCGACGGCTACGAGTACCTGTTCTGGGTGGGCTGCGCCGGCGCCTACGACGACAAGGCCAAGAAGACCACCAAGGCCGTCGCCGAACTGCTCGCGATCGCCGGCGTGAAGTACCTGGTGCTGGGCACCGGCGAGACCTGCAACGGCGACTCCGCGCGCCGCTCGGGCAACGAGTTCCTCTTCCAGCAGCTGGCCGCCCAGGCCGTCGAGACGCTGGACGGGGTGTTCGAGGGCGTGGAGACCGTCGACCGCAAGATCGTCGTCACCTGCCCGCACTGCTTCAACACCCTGGGCCGCGAATACCGGCAGCTGGGGGCGAACTACTCGGTGCTGCACCACACCCAGCTGCTCAACCGGCTGATCCGCGACAACAAGCTGGTCCCCGTCACCCCGGTTTCTCAGGACATCACCTACCACGACCCGTGCTATCTGGGCCGGCACAACAAGGTGTACGAGGCGCCGCGCGAGCTGATCGGGGCCGCGGGGGCGACGCTCACCGAGATGCCGCGCCACGCCGAGCGCAGCTTCTGCTGTGGCGCCGGCGGCGCGCGGATGTGGATGGAAGAGCACATCGGCAAGCGCATCAACCACGAACGCGTCGACGAGGCCCTGGCCACCGGCGCGTCCACGATCGCGACCGGCTGCCCGTTCTGCCGGGTGATGGTCACCGACGGCGTCAACGACCGCTCCGAGGAGGCCGGCCGGACCGGGGTCGAGGTGCTCGACGTCGCGCAGGTGCTGCTCGGCTCCCTCGAATACGACAAGGAGACGCTGCCCGAGAAGGGCACCGCCGCAAAGGAAGCCGAGAAGCGGGCCGCCCAGGCGCCCAAGGCCACCGCGACGGTTGAGGCACCGGCCAAGGAGGAGGCGCCCGCCGAGGCGGCCCCGAAGTCCGAGGCCGCTGCTGCGGCGCCCGCCGCGCCCGCCAAGGGGCTCGGCATCGCCGGCGGCGCCAAGAAACCGGGCAAGAAGGCGGCCGAACCCGCCGGGGACGGCAAGGCCGAGGCGTCCGCGCCCGCCGCGCCCGCCAAGGGGCTGGGCATCGCCGGCGGCGCCAAGAAGCCGGGCGCCAAGAAGGCCGCGCCCGCGCAGGCCGAGGCCAAGGCGGGAGCGCCCGCGGAGTCCCCCGCGCCGGCCAAGGGGCTGGGCATCGCGGCGGGCGCCAAGCGCCCCGGCGCGAAGAAGGCCGCACCGGCCGCCGAGGCCCCCAAAGCCGAGGCACCGCAGGCGGAGGCTCAGCCGGCCGAGGCCGCCCCGAAGACCGAGGACAAGGCACCCGCGGCGCCGGTCAAGGGCCTGGGCATCGCGGCGGGCGCCAAGCGCCCCGGCGCGAAGAAGGCCGCGCCGGCCGCCGAGGCCCCCAAAGCCGAGGCGCCGAAGGCGGACGCCGAGCCCGCCCCGCAGGCCGAGGCCGAGCCCGCGCCCAAAGCGGAGCCGGCAAAGCAAACGGACGGCGAGCAAGAGCCGCCCGCGCAGCCGGTGAAGGGCCTGGGCATTGCCCGCGGCGCCCGGCCGCCGGGCAAGCGCTGATCCCCGACCTGTCGAGCGTGAAGCCACTGCGAAAAATCCGCGAAGATTTCGCAACAGCTTCACGCTCGGCGAGGGCTGTCGCGGCCGCACGGGCAAGCGCTGATCACGGTTTGACGCTTGACAGCAAATTTCGGTGGACAGTGGTGGCACCATTAAGGGCGTGACCACTCACCAGCTGCCCCTGCACGCCTCCGGCCATCACCGGCAGCGGGTCTTCGCGCAGTCGTCCAAGCTTCAGGACGTCCTGTACGAGATCCGCGGGCCCGTGCACCAGCAGGCCGCGCGGCTGGAGGCCGAGGGGCACCGCATCCTCAAGCTCAACATCGGCAACCCGGCGCCGTTCGGCTTCGAGGCCCCCGACGTGATCATGCGGGACATGATCCAGGCGCTGCCGTACGCGCAGGGCTACTCCGACTCGCAGGGCATCCTGCCCGCGCGCCGCGCGGTGGTCACCCGCTACGAGCTGGTCGAGGGCTTCCCCCGGTTCGACGTCGACGACGTGTACCTGGGCAACGGGGTCTCCGAGCTGATCACGATGACGCTGCAGGCCCTGCTGGACAACGGCGACGAAGTGTTGATCCCGTCGCCGGACTACCCGCTGTGGACGGCGTCGACGTCGCTGGCCGGCGGCACGCCCGTGCACTACCTGTGCGACGAGACGCAGGCGTGGCAGCCCGACATCGCGGACCTGGAGTCCAAGATCAGCGAGCGCACCAAGGCGCTGGTCATCATCAACCCGAACAACCCGACCGGCGCGGTGTACAGCCGCGAGGTCCTCACGCAGATGGTGGAGTTGGCGCGCAAGCACCAACTGCTGCTGCTCGCCGACGAGATCTACGACAAGATCCTGTACGACGACGCCACGCACATCAACGTGGCCTCGCTGGCACACGACATGCTGTGCCTCACGTTCAACGGGCTGTCCAAGGCCTACCGGGTCGCCGGCTACCGGGCGGGCTGGCTGGCGATCACCGGACCCAAGGACCACGCCGAAAGCTTCATCGAGGGCATCAACCTGCTGGCGAACATGCGGCTGTGCCCCAATGTGCCCGCCCAGCACGGGATTCAGGTAGCCCTCGGTGGCCACCAGAGCATCGAAGACCTGGTGCTGCCGGGCGGGCGGCTGCTCGAGCAGCGCGACGTCGCGTGGCAGAAACTCAACGAGATTCCCGGGGTGTCCTGCGTCAAGCCCGAGGGCGCGCTGTATGCCTTCCCCCGGCTGGACCCCGAGGTCTACGACATCACCGACGACGAACAGCTCGTCCTCGACCTGCTGTTGCAGGAGAAGATTTTGGTCACGCAGGGCACCGGATTCAATTGGCCGGCACCGGATCACCTGCGCATCGTCACGCTGCCGTGGTCCCGCGATCTCGCCGCCGCGATCGAGCGGCTGGGCAACTTCCTGGTCAGCTATCGCCAGTAAGCAACTTCGCAGCCGGCGCCTCTACGGTGGACCGGGTGACACACTCGCACTCCCACGGCCCGTCGGCTCCGGTCCCGGTTGAATCGCTGCCCGCGAGGATCGTCGTCGGGCTGTTGGTGGCGATCGGGGTGGCGGTGCTCGGCGGCGCCATCGCGCTGTGGCCCAGCCGCCAGCACGTCGACATCCCGATGCCGTTCCAGAACGCGGCCGGGGGTGCAGTGAGCACCCAGGCCGGGCACGTGCTGTCCAGCGGCATGGGCGACTGCGGCAGCCCGTCGGTCAGCCAGGTGCTCACCACCGCGCCGCAGCCGGCGCCGCCTGGCGCGGGCCGCTGTGTGCTGACGCTGGTGGCGATCGATTCCGGCCCCAACGCGGGGGCCAACACCCTGCTGGAGTCCTCCCCCGGCCCGGGCCAGCCCAAATTTGCGGTGGGAGACCATATTCGGCTCGTCCGGCAGGTCGACGACCAGGGCGCCACCAGTTACGCGTTCTACGACTTCGAACGCGGCTGGTCGCTGGTTGCCCTGGCCGTCGCGTTCGCGGTAGTGGTCGTCGCGGTGGCGCGGTGGCGGGGGCTGCTGGCGCTGGTGGGCATCGCGGTCGCTTTCGGGGTGCTGGTGGTGTTCGTGCTGCCGGCCCTGCGCGACGGCGCGCCCGCGGTCCCGGTGGCGCTGGTGGGCGCGGCCGCGATCCTCTATGCGGTCATCTATCTGGCCCACGGCGTGAGCCTGCGGACCAGCGCCGCGCTGCTGGGCACGCTGACGTCGCTGCTGCTGGCGGCTGGACTGTCCTGGGCCGCAATCCAACTGGCGCATCTGACCGGCTTGTCCGACGATCAGAACGCGACCGTCGGCGCGTATCTGGGCAACGTGTCGATCAGCGGCCTGCTGCTCGCCGGCTTCATCATCGGGTCGCTGGGTGTGCTCAACGACGTGACGGTGACCCAGGCCTCGACGGTGTTCGAGCTCGCCCACCTCGGCGGCTCACGACGCGCAATCTTCTTGGGCGCCATCCGAGTTGGCCGCGATCACATCGCCAGCACGGTGTACACGCTGGTGCTGGCCTACGCCGGGAGCTCGCTGCCGCTTCTGTTGCTGTTCAGCGTGGCCAACCGTTCGCTGACCGACGTGTTGACGGGCGAGAGCGTGGCCATCGAGATCGCCCGGTCCGCGGTGGGCGGCATCGCGCTGGCGTTGTCGGTGCCGCTGACGACGGCGATCGCCGCGGCGCTGGCCAAGCCTAGTGAAATCGGCTCCGCTCCAACAGATCCAGCAGGTAGCCGCCATAGCCGGACTTGAGCAGGGTGTTGGCTCGCTCGGCCAGCTGCTCGTCGGTGATCCAGCCCTGCTGCCACGCAACTTCCTCGGGGACGCTGACCTTCAGGCCTTGGCGTCGTTCCAGCGTTCGCACGAAGTCGCTGGCGTCCAGCAGGGAGTCGAACGTGCCGGTGTCGAGCCAGGCCGTTCCGCGGGCCATCACCTCGACCGACAGCTTGCCCCGGCTCAGATAGATCTGGTTGACCTCGGTGATCTCGTATTCGCCGCGCGCCGACTTCTTCAGGCCCTTGGCGATCTCGATCACGTCGTTGTCGTAGAAATACAGACCCGGCACCGCGTAATTGGATTTCGGCGTCTGGGGTTTCTCCTCCAGCGACAGCGCCATGCCGTCGTCGCTGAACTCGACCACGCCGTACGCCGACGGGTTGGCCACCCAATACGCGAATACCGCTCCGCCGCTGATCTTTTGGAAGCGGCTCAGGCTGGTGCCCAACCCGGGGCCGTAGAAGATGTTGTCCCCCAACACCAGAGCCACCGAGTCGGTGCCGATGTGGTCGGCGCCGAGGACGAACGCCTGGGCCAGGCCGTCGGGGCGTTCCTGCGTCACGTAGCTGATGCTGATCCCGAACTGCGAGCCGTCGCCCAGGAGCCGCTCGAAGCCCGCCGCGTCGTGCGGGGTGGTGATCACCAAGATGTCCCGGATCCCGGCCATCATCAGCGTGGACAGCGGATAGTAGACCATCGGCTTGTCGTACACCGGCAACAGCTGCTTGCTGATTCCCACGGTGATCGGGTGCAGGCGCGTGCCCGAGCCGCCGGCCAAAATAATGCCGCGCATGAGTGGCTCCCCTATTCCACTGCTTAGTTGACGAGGTCGGATTCGGTGAGTTCGGTGGCCGCCAGCGCCGACGCCAGGTCCTCGTGCCGGAACACGGACGTCACGTGGTCGTGCACCACCCGGAACGCCGACGCGGCGGACGTCACCGCCCCGGGGTCGTCCTGGGCGCTCACCTTCTGCTCGGCCACCACGACGCCGTCGTGCACGTACATCCGGCCCAGCTCCGCCGTGCCGCGCGGGGAAGCGGCCCACCGGCGCAGCGCCTCATGCCCCTGCGCGGCCCCGTGCGCGTCACCGATCTCGATGTCATCGCTCGACAGGGCCACCAGGGTTTCCAGGTCGGACGCGTTGAGCGCGTCGTGCCATGCCAGGACGGTGGCGATCTCCGAAGTGGTCATGGAGTGCAAGTTACCGTGTGCGCCATCTCGCCGTGGCTAGAGCGGGGTACGGTCCAGCCAGTTCTGCCACACCGCCTCGTCGCCGAACAGCGCGATGCCCGTGTCGGCGAGCGGCACCCGGCGCAGGATGGCCAGCAGCAACTCGGTCGCCCCGCCCCGCAGCGCAGCGGTGCCCTTGCCGTGCTCGTGCGCCCAGGTGATGCGGCCGGCGTCGACGCCGATCGTCCACTCGCCGGCCTCGCCGAGGCCGGGGTCGGTGGCGTGCAGGTGCAGGGTCTCGCCGTCCCCGAGCGGAAGCGGCGCCCCCTGCGCGCCGGCCTGGATCGCGACCCGCTCGAGCCATTCGGTGATCCCGTCGGCGGCGACGTCGGCGGCCAGCGTGAACTCCGCTCCCAGGGCGATGGCCGCGTCGGCCCGGTGCACGGCCACCTCGTGCAGGCGGCGACGCACCCACCAGTTCGCCGGGCGCTGCCCGAGAAAGGTCCACACCGGGGTTTCCACGCCCGTCAGCTCGACCGCATCGACCAGCCGTTGTGCACCGCCCCGCAACCAGGAGGCCGCATCGGCCGGGTCGGGTGGCGGCTTGCCGCCTTCGACGGACCGGAAGTCGAGGAACTCCTGGAGCCGCTCGCGCACGATCTGTGCCGCCCAGCGGTCGCCGCGGCCGACGTGGCGCAGGAGCTGGTTGAGGTCCCACCCCGGGCAGGTCGGCACGGGCTTGGACTGGTCCGCATGGCGGAAAAGCTCCGAAAAAGCGCGGTTCTCTTCGAGGAATGCGCCGGCATAGTCCACGCGGGTCAGGCTACTCGGCGGCTTCGCGCCGCGCGTCACGCCAGCGTGGCATTCGCCGGTCGGCGCCACGCTGGCGTGACGCGCGGGGCCGGGACACCTCAGGGTCGCGGCGCGCCCAGCCGGAACACCCGCCAGCCCGCCTGCTTCCAGCGGGCGGCGTCGAGGCAGTTGCGGCCGTCGACGATGACCCGGGCCCGGACGCGGTCGGCCAGGTCGGCCGGATCGAGGTCGATGAACTGCCGCCACTCGGTGAGCACCAGCACCGCGTCGGCGCGGTCGCAGGCCTCCTCGACGGAGACCGCGTAGTTCAGCGTCGGGAACAGCCGCTGCGCGTTGTCCAGCGCCTTGGGGTCGTAGACGTTGACCGCGGCGCCGTTGAGCTGTAGCTGCCCGGCGACGTTGAGCGCGGGCGAGTCGCGCACATCGTCGGATTCGGGCTTGAACGCCGCGCCGAGGACGGCGATGTTCGCGCCCAGCAGCGAGCCGCCGCACGCGGCGCTGGCCAGCTCCACCATCCGGGTGCGCCGGCGCATGTTGATGCTGTCGACCTCGCGCAAGAACGTCAGCGCCTGGTCGGCGCCCAGTTCACCGGCGCGGGCCATGAAGGCGCGGATGTCCTTGGGCAGGCAGCCCCCGCCGAAACCCAGACCCGCGTTGAGGAATTGGCGTCCGATGCGGGGGTCGTAACCGAGCGCGTCGGCCAGCACGCTGACGTCGGCGCCGGCGGCCTCGCACACCTCGGAGATAGCGTTGATGAACGAAATCTTGGTCGCCAGAAAGGCATTAGCCGAAACCTTGACCAGCTCCGCGGTCTGCAGGTCGGTCACCAGGAACGGCACGCCGTCGGCGAGCAAGGGGCCATACAGCTCACGCACCGCCGTCTCGGCGCGCGTCGAATCCTGTTGCACGCCAAGCACGATGCGGTCCGGATGCAGCGTGTCGTGCACCGCATAGCCCTCGCGCAGGAATTCGGGGTTCCAGGCGATCTCGACGTCGACACCGTCCGGCGCCAGCGCGGCCGCGCGGTGGTTCAGTTCGGCGGCGGTCCCCACCGGAACGGTCGACTTCCCCACCAGCACCGACGATCTCGTCAGCCGCGGCACCAGCGCGTCGACGACGGCGTACACGTGGCGCAGGTCGGCGGCGTACTCGCCCTTCTTCTGCGGCGTGCCGACGCCGAGGAAGTGCACGTCGGCGAACTCGGCCGCCATGTCGTAGTCGGTGGTGAACCGCAGCCGCCCCGCCGCCAGGTTGTTGGTCAGCAGCTTGCGCAGCCCCGGCTCGTAGAACGGAATGTCACCGCCGGCGAGCTTGGCGACCTTGCCCGGGTCGATGTCGACCCCGATCACCTCGTGGCCCAGTTCCGCCATTCCGACGGCGTGGGTGGCGCCCAGATATCCGGTGCCGAAGACGGTGCATCGCATATAACCGGTGTAGGTCGCCGCGATGAGCTAACTGCATCGGCCCGCTGATCGGGAGGCAAACGGCAGATGACAGGTGGTGCTGAGGCTCCCGCCATCGGGCTAGCGGCGATCGCAAGCGCGGCGCAGCCGGGCGAAGCGGGTCGCCGCCATCGGGCTAGTGGCGATCGCAAGCGCGG
>NZ_LZJB01000077.1:0-836 GCF_001666895.1 Mycobacterium sp. E3298 | reverse complement strand
CGCACAATTCATCACGGCCGCCGCTGCGAGCCCCAATTCCCAACTGGCGGCGCCCTTCTCGCTGATGCGGCGCGCGCCGGCGGCGACGATGAGGCTGTCGAAGGGCGTCACGGTCTCCATGCCCATCAGGTGCGACGTCACGGTCTTGGCCGTCAGGTCGATGGCGTTGACGTCGCCCCACAGCACCCGGACGTTCTTCTGCCTGCGCAGGATCAGCCGGGTGGTCGGGGCGACGTCGCCCTCGGACAGGATGCCGGTGGCCACCTGGTACAGCAACGGCTGGAAGAGGTGGGTCGTGGTCTTGGAGATCAGGGTGACGTCGACGTCGGCCCGCTTGAGTGCCTTGGCCGCGTTCAGGCCACCGAATCCGCTTCCGATGATGACGACGCGATGACGCGACATGCTCACCCCCTTACCGTACGACGCCGCCGGAAAGCGGCTAGAACGGCCACCCGTTGGAGTTGTCCTTGAATTTGCCGTTGACCGCGGTGCAGAAGTCGTCCGCGGTGCCGGCCAGCAACACGTAGTAGGTCTCGCCGCGGCGGCTCTCGTAGGTGTTGGGGGTGCTCCAGCCGCTGTTGCACAGCGAGGTCTGGGTGCCGGCCGTGGCGCGCCGCCAGTTGGTCTTGGCGCAGCCGGCCAGGGCGTCGACGTTGGGCGTCGCGCTCTTGGCGGCGACCACCATCGCGCCTCCCCATTGGCCGTCGCTGCGCCGGAAGGCGCGCGCCCCGAATCCGGCGTTGTTCGTCTGGCACGCCAGCGCGCGCCGCATCAGCGAGAAGGGCGCCGCCAGTTGGGAATTGGGGCTCGCAGCGGCGGCCGTGATGAATTGTGCG
>NZ_LZJB01000076.1:0-61636 GCF_001666895.1 Mycobacterium sp. E3298 | reverse complement strand
GTACAGATCCTGGAGCACTTCGCTCGCCGACTCCTCGTCGACGTGCGCCCGCAACACCAGCGCCTTGGCCAGCGCCCCGTCGACCGCCGCGACCGCGACCGGACCGTCGGGCTCCTCCAGGTACGACAGCGCCGGGGCGAACATGCCCAGCCGCGCCAGCGCGGTCCCCAGGGCGATCCTGGCCGCGTGCGCGAACGCCTCGTCGAGCCCGGCGTCGTTCACGACCGGCGTCAGCAACTTGACGACGTCCGACCAGCGCTCGGCGCGGTAGTTGAGGACGACGGCGACCCAGCGGGCCTCGCGCCAGCTCGGGCGGCGCGCGGTCAGGCCGGTGACGATCTGGTCGGCTTCGGCGAGCCGCGCCGCATCCCCGGTCGACGCCAGGCCCGCCGCGTGGGCGAGGTGGAAATCGTCTGGGGTGGCGGCGCGGAACTGCAGGTACAGCCCGGTGTCATAGCGGAAGCCCAGTTCGCCCGGCGCCAGATCCACCTTCCGCTGCAACACCCCGGCCGTGCTCGCGGTGCGCGACACCGCCTCCAGCACCCGCAGGGACACATCGCCGGCGGCCGCGAGGCCCGTCCAGGCGTCGCACTGGTCGTGGGCGACCCGGGTCAGCGCGGTGAAGCCGGAGCGGGCGGCGGTCAGGTCGGCCGGGCGCTGGCGCTGGTAGACCGAGATGCCGAGCGCGCGGCAGCACGTGGCGAACCGGCTGACGACGTCGCCATCAACCCTGGCATCCGCACGTGAATTGACGGGCTGAGCGGCGAGCACGCCGGTGTCACCGAGTTCCACGGCCACGTCTCTCCATTTGTGTAGCCTCCCCTAACCTAACCCGCCTGAAGTTAGCATTGCATAAGCTAAGTGTCGAGGCGCGAGGGCCCGTCCGACTCACCACATCACTCCCAGCTCATCACCGCGAATGAGGGAGTTCAGGCGTACTCCCGTCCGCATTTTCGGTCCGTTCCCCCGGCTCCGACGGATCGGCGGGCCACCACCGGCCCCGCCGAGCGGCCCGAGCTTATCGAAAATCATTTTCATTAGCAATCCGAGAACGCAGCCAATAGTCGTCCGGCACGCCCGAAAAGTTCCGGCCCGCGGCGTGCGCGCCGCTAGTCCCCCTCCCAGGAGCCGGGCAGCAGGGGCAGCACGGGCCCACCGCCGAAGTCATCGCCGGTGAGCGTCGCCAGCCCGGTCGCCGCCCGGGCGGAACCCTTGCTCGCGGTTCCGGCGAAACCCAGGGCTCCGGCGCCCCGATCCGATGCGAGCGAGGAGCTGGCCGGCGCCGCCGGATCCTCGGGCTCGCCATCGGGGTCCAGATCCATGAACTCGTAGCCGCGGTAGCGATCTTGCAGGCCCGCCTGCCGGCGGCGACGCGCCCGCCGCTGCTCCCGAGCCGATGCCGCGGCCGCCGCCGTGGCCGCCGCGGAATCGGGCTCCGGCGCCTTGCGCGGCACGCCGGCACTGGTTCCCGAACCGAAACCCGCGGTCGGCCCGCCGACCAGGTATGGGAACGCGGCGCCTTCGACGCCGGCGGGGGGTGGCGACGGTGGGGCCGCGGGTGCCGGCGCCGAGGCCGGCGCGGGTGCCGGGGCCGAGGTCGGGGGCGAAGACGGTGCCGGCGCCGTGGCCGGGGCAGCGCTCGCTACAACCGGAGCGCGGCTGACGACTGGCGCATCGGGTGCCGGCGCCATCGGAGCCGGCGCAGCGACGGGAACTGGGGCAGGCTGGATTCCGGCCATCAGACTCAAGCCGGCTATGCCCCCGCAAATCCACCCGGCACGATGAACGGCACGGCGGCGAGCTGTGGGAACGCCTGAAGGGCCTCGCCCACGTGGGTGAACTCGTCAGCGATGAGTCCGGCGGGCCCGAAAATGTCTTGTAGCAGATCCTCTAAGGCGTCGGCCGGGTCCGTGCGAAACTCCGCCAAATCTCTGGCTATGGTCTGGAAAACCTCCGTGAATCGGTTGATCCACCAGCTGAGCTGGTACGGGTTGCCGCCGTCGTTGTCGATGATTCCGTCGTCGTCACTGTCTTGGCCGCTGTCGGCGGCCTGCACGATTTGTGGCGCGGGCCCCGTTTGCGGCGCCGAAGCCACCGCGGCGGTGGAGACCGCCTGGTAGGTGGACATCGTGGTGGCCGCCTGGACCCACATCCGCGCGTAGTCGGCCTCGTTGACCGCGATCGGGATGGTGTTGATGCCGAAGAAGTTCGTCGCCACCAACACGCCGTGAACGGTGTGGTTGGCCGCCAACTCGGGCAGCGTCGGCATCGCGGCCAGCGCCACGGTGTAGGCCGTCGCCGCGGTCTCGTGGCGGGCGGCGGTCGCCGCACTGATGGCGCTGGCCCCCATCAACCAGGCGAGGTAGGGCGCGTGGGCGGCCGCGTACTGCTCGGCGGTGGGTCCCTCCCAGGCGCCGGCCTGCGCGGCGGCCAGGGTCGCGGAGAGCTCGTCCGCCGTCGAGGCGTACGTGGTGCTCAGTGAACTCCACGCGGCCGCGGCGGCCAGTAGGCCGGCCGGGCCGGGGCCACTGCTCAGCTGGGCCGAATGGACCTCCGGGGGCAGCGCCATCCACACCGGTGCGGTCATCCCGCGACTCCTCGCCGGGCTGAGACCGTGCCGCCCGGGCTGTTGGGCGGCACACCGATCAGCCCGGTATTAGTCGGGGGCGGGCACGCGAAAGTTCCCGCGCGGGATCAACTCATCGAGAACACATGAAAAGCCCGGGGGTCGGGTCAGCCCTTGACGGCGCTCACCAGCGTGTTACGCGAGACCATCGACCCGGCATCCGTGTCGGGCCCGGGCACCGGCCTGCCGTTCTGGGCCAGGAACTCGGCAAGCGGGGTGCCGACGGCGGTCCAGCCCCGGTCACCGAACCACTCCGTGGCCGGTGCGATCCGCTCGTTGTAGACCAACTGATAGAACGGACGCTCGGCACCGTCGGCGCGTTCCGCCTCGCGTTTGGCCTCGAAGTCGTCCTGGTCGAGCGGCGCGCCGTCCTCGACCGCGACGTGGCTGCCGGCGGCGGCCAGGTTGTCGATGCCGGTGAACAGCTGCTCCTCCGCGGCGGCCGGGAGGTAGATGAGCAAGCCTTCGGCTATCCACGCCGACGGCCTGGCGGGATCAAAGCCGCTGTCGCGCAGGGCCTGCGGCCAGTCGTCGCGCAGGTCCACCGCGATCTCGCGCCGCTCGGCCTTGGGTTGGGCGCCGTGCCCGGAGAGCACCTCACGCTTGAAGTCGAGGACCTGCGGTTGGTCCAGCTCGAAGATCGCCGTCCCGGCGGGCCAGTCCAGCCGGTAGGCGCGCGAGTCCAGTCCGGCCGCCAGGATGACCACCTGGCGCACGCCCGCGCCGGCGGCGCGGCGGAAGTACTCGTCGAAGTATTTGGTGCGGGCGCCCTGGAAGTCGACGAAATGCGCGCCCCAGTCCGGAGTCTTCAGCTGGTGGTCGGGGAGCTTGCCGTCGAGCACGTCGGCCGCCCACCCGCCCACGGCGCGGCAGAACAGCTCCGCATAAGGGTCGACGGCCAGCGGGTCCGGCTTCTGCGCCTCGAGCGCTCGGGCGGTCGCCACGAATAAGGCCGTCGAACCGACACTTGTTGTGATGTCCCAGGTATCGCCTTCACTACGCACGAATTCGACAGTACCGGCGGTCGGCGACCGGCGGCCGGTCAGTGGCCGGCCGCGGGGTCGGCGGAGGCAGCTGAGCAGCCTTTCTCGGACCTATCCTGGTTAGGCGGTTGCGCCGCCCACCGGAGGGGGAACATTGTGAAGTTGGCCGAGGCGTTGTCATTGCGGGCCGATGCGCTGCGGCGTATCGAACAGTTGCGCACACGCATCGTGAGCAGTGCCCGCTATCAGGAGGGCGAAGAACCCGCCGAAGACGCGGCGGCGTTGCTCGCCGAGGTCGAGGGCGTGCTGGGCGAGTACGAGGTCTTGATCCGGCGGATCAATCGCACGAACGCGGCGACGACGATCGGCGCGGACGGCACGCTGACCGACGCGTTGGCGCGCCGCGACGCTCTGCGCTGGCGTCACCATGTCCTCAAAAGCGCAGCGGACGCTGCTGCCGGGAGCTCCCAGCAGGGCTACTCTCGTCAACTGCGGTCCGAGCTAAAGATGTTGTCCGCCTTGACCGTTGCCGATGTGCGCGCCCAGGCTGATCAGGTGGCCCGCGAGCTTCGCGAGCTCGACGTGCGGATCCAGCGATCGAACTGGGAGGTAGACCTGTTGGAGTAAGGGAGCCGGGGTATAGCAGGTAGGCGTCGCGGAGGCGCGCACGAGCCCTGGCCGGCGGGCCAAGTCCGGTCTCTCCTGGCGCACGAAGGGCAGTGCAGGGGGTTCGACTCCCTCCTCACATCGCAGCCCCGCATCGCGCACAGGTGACGGGGCACAGCGCACAGCACATCACCGCGTGCGGATCCGTGACGACGAGGGTGGGCACGGGGCATACACCGAGCGGTTCGGCGGCGGCCGGTCCTCTCTGCCTGCGGTTGCGACGTGACGAGGAGCGAGGCGATCGCCGCAGCGACGGCAACGGTCTTGAACCATCGATGCGGCTCGTTGAGCGGCATCGTCAGTGGATCTGGTTGGCGAGCTTGGTGACCAGCGCGCTGTTGAGATAAGTGGTGGCGGCCGGGCCGCCGGAGTTGAGGGCGACGATGGTGGCGGGGTCGTCGATGATGACCAGGGTGCCACCGAAACTGCTGTATCTGGCGGGCAGGCCGGCGTATCCCCCGCCGCCGGCAGCCGGGTCGGTGCGCAGCAGCAACATGACGTCGCTGCGCTGGGAGAGGTAGTCAGTGTCGTTGATGTCGAACGGGACTTGCGCCGGACCGCCGGGGCTGCGCTTGTAATAGGCGTTGTAGGTGAAGCCGATGCTCTCCAGGTAGCCGCTCGGCGGAGAGGGGGTCACGGCGGCCGTCGTGGCGGTGCCGGTGTAGTTGACCACCACGATGGACTTCCCGGAAAAGGCACCGTGCTCGGAGCGGATGGTGTTCTGTTCGGATTGCGCCTTGTCGATAAGGGTTTTGGCCGTGCCCGTGCGGCCGAGGGCGGTGGCGATCCAATTCAGCTGCGCCTGCCAGGTCCAGTCTCCGGTGTTGTCGGCGGGCTGGGCGAGAGTGGGCGCGATGGCCGACAGCGCGTTATAGGTGGGTTGGTCGATGTCACCGGTGTCGATGATCAGGTCGGGCTTGGCGGCGGCGATCGCCGCGGTGTCGGCTGCGGCGAAGACCGGCGGGGATGAGTGCACCAGTGGTTGCAGCCAATTCGGAACGGTGGCGTTGGCCGCGTTCATCAGGACGGGCTGAGCGCCCAGCGACAGGACGGCATCGGGATCGCCGGGCCCCAGCGCGGCGACGGCCATCGGGCGGTGTTGGATCTTGACGGTGCCGAATTTGGTTGCGAGCGTTTGCGGTTCATAGGGGCCCAGGCCACCGCCGCTGCCGCCGAACAGATGGATGCCCACGACGGTGGCGGCGGCCAGCGCCGCGACAAGAACGATCGCGGCCACGACGAGACGAGTCCGTTTGCGCCGCTTGGCTTTCGGTGAGATGTGGGGCCCGCCTAACGACGGGGGCATGCCCGCGAACTGTTGGGGCGCGGCGTGGTGCGGGGGCCCGGCCGCCCCGCGGGGGTCGTACGCGGGCCACCCGGGCGCCGATGCCAGCCCGGGGGGCACGGTTGGCGGATACGTCACCGTTGGATTGGTCGCGTTGCTGGTTGGATTGATCGCGTTGCTTGCCGGTGGCCCGGTGGGGCCGGGACGCGTCGCCGGGGTGCCGGTCAACGCTGCGGCGGTGGCAGCCGCCAGTGCGCCGGCGGTCTGGAAGCGCTCGGCGGGGTCCTTGGCCAGCGCCCGGGCGATCACGTCGTCGATCTCGCGGGGCAGGGCGGGGTTGACGTCGGTGGGGTGCGGAACGGGCCGCATCAGGTGTCCGGCCAACATCGCCGACAACGAGTTGTCCTCGTAGGGGGTGCGGCTGGTCAGCAGCCTGAACAGGGCGCACCCCAACGAGTAGATGTCGCTGCGGGGGTCGGCCGCCCGGCCCTCGATCGTCTCCGGGGCGGCATAGGCGGCGGTGCCGACCATCGAGCCCGTGGCGGTCAGCGTGGTGGCGTCGTCGAGGGCGCGCGCAATCCCGAAGTCGGCCAACAAGACTCGTTCGTGGTCGCTGCCCGGCGCTGCTACCAGGAAGTTTCCGGGTTTGATGTCGCGGTGCAGCACCCGCCGGGAGTGCGCGTAGTCGAGTGCGGCGGCGACGTCGGTGACGATGCGCACGATGCGGGCCGGGGTGAGGTTGGCGCGGTCCAGGTCGTTGGCCGCGGTTCCCTCGACGTACTCCATGGCGATCCACAGGTGCCCGTCGTCGGTTTCGCCGCGGTTGTACACGCGCACGATGTTCGGATGGTTTAAGGTGGCGGCCAGGTCGGCCTCGCGGGTGAAGCGGACCCTGAACTGGTGGTCCACGGAAAGCTCGGCGGACAGGATCTTCAACGCGTCGCTGCGGGGCAGTGTCGGGTGGCGGGCCAGGTACACCGTGCCCATCCCCCCGGAACCGAGCACACCTTCGATACGGTACCCGGCGATGACCGTTCCGACGGCGAGAGGCATCAGGCGCTCATTTCCCGGTGAGCAAGCGGTATTGGGCGGCCATCATCTGGTGCAGCGCGTTCTCCTGCTCGTTCTGCATCTCGTAGGCGTAGCGATCCGCGCGCGCCACGCACCAGTAGCCCAACGCCTCATTGAAGCATCTCGCCTTGGGCATCCCGCTTATCCCGCCGACTTGGTGTGGGCCGGACATGTCGGCGACGATGCGCGCCGCCGCCCCGGCGTCCGGGGTCTGATAGACCCTCGTTTCCAGCACGTAGGCAACCTCTTGTACGTTGGCGGACTTGAACAATGCCTGTAGGTGCACCGGGTCATCGGCCTCCAGGTGTAACGCTCCGTGCGCGTCATAGATGCCGTCGTTGATCGACTCGTTCTCCTGTCGGGGCGGCACGGTGCGCGCCATCAACCCGTCGGGATCCAACGGCAGCTGAGCCATCCGATCCGGCGGAGTGGGCTTGAAGGCATCGATTAGGGGCTGCTGCAGATCCAGGGTGGTGGCGATGAATTGCGCTGCGACGTCGGCCGTGTCGTCCGACGTCGCCGTTTGGGCGAGGAGGTATTGGCCGTGGGCGCTCAGGGCGGTCACCGAGAAGCGTGGGCCGCCCGGGGCGGGGTACTGTGCGGTCCAGCGGAAAGTCAGTGCGGCCGTCCCCGGATAACGTGGAATCGAAAAGGGCTGTGTGGGAAGCGGTTTACTGTCAAATGGCATCGTCAGGGTGGTGCCCTTGGCGGCCATGTCGGCGGCCGCGGCGATCGCGTCGGCGGGGCTGGCCAGCTCCAACACAATGTTGAGCAGACCCTTGTAGGGGCCCTTGTCGGTATGCCGTGAGCTGGAAAACCCGGCCACCAGGTTATGGCCCCGCAGCGCGTCGCCCATCGGGATGCCCAGCAGCGCGTTCACCCCGTCGGTGTCTTTGACCACGCCGGAATCGATTTGGGCGTAAGCCGTCAGGTCACGGTCGACCTCCCAGGGACCGACGACGGCGCCGGCCAGGCGGCGTCCTTCGGCCCAGCCGCCCCGCAGCGCGTCGCCGGCCGTGCCCAGGGGGTCGCGCGGGGTGGTGGGGAAGTTCCCGGCGTCGAGCAGGGCGAGGTCGACGCCGTCGGAACCGTCCGTCCCCGGGGCCCTGACGGCGGTTCCCGCGACGGTCGAACTGCACGCGACCGTCAGCGCCGCGACCGCGACGGCGAGGGCCAACGGGCGGGTAAGGCTCGTCATGGCGCCGTCAGCATCAGGTATTGGGCCGCGACGATCTGGTGCGCCTCTACCTCTTGGGCGGCAGTGACTTTGAACGCGTAGCGGTCGGCGGTGCCGAGGCACAGGAAGCGCACCGAGCCCAACTCGGAAGTATCGGGCCCGCGGTCGAAGCAGCGCGCCGAGGGCAGCCCGTTGACGCCGGGGGCGGAGCGGTAGCCCAGGAAGGGAACGTCGATGCGGGCGAGCCCGTCGGCGGCCCGCTGGGCGCCGGTGGTGTCGACGGCCTCGTAGACGGTGGTGCGGTCGGCGGCGACGTGACCGATGCCGGCGTCGGCGAACATCGCCTCGGTGGCCACGGGGTCGGGCCGGAAATGCAGCGCGCCGTGCGGTGGATAGACCGTGGCCTGGTTGGCGCCGGGGTCGGTGGCGGGCACGGTGCGGGCCAGCAGTCCGGTCGGGTCGGCGGGCAGGGCGGCCAGCTGGTCCACCGGGGTGGCCTGGAAGTGGTCGGCCATCGGGCCTTGCAGGTCAAGGGTTTTGGCGATCAGGTCGGCGGCCGCGCCGGCGCTCTCTTTGGAGCCGGCGAACTGGAAGAACACGTAGGGGCCGTGCGCGGTGAACGCTTCGGCTTCGAAGCCGCCCGACAACGGCGCCACGTTCGCCACCGTGTCGGGGTAGCGCGGGATCGGCAGCCGGGTGGCGGGGATGTTGCCCGGCCGGATGGTGGCCAGGTCGGCGGCGGCCATGGCAGCGGCGGCGTCGCTGGCGTCCTGTGCGCCGGGGAATCGGAAGACACCGTTGTCGAGGATCTTGGGTTTGTCGGTCGGGGGCTGGCCGCGTGGCGGTGGCGGGGTGACGCGCCCACTGACGAAGCCTGCCACGAAGTGATGCGCCGCGGCGATCGCGGCGATCGAGTCACCGCGCACCAGCGCCGAGAGCCGTCCCGCCTCGGGAAGTGCTGTGGTGGGGGCGATTTCGGCGCTCAGCGGGCTGATCAACGTCCCGTCGACCTGCCACGGGCCTGCCACCATGTCCGCCATCCGCTGGGCTTCGGTCCGGCGCCCGGCCGCGTCGTCGGCAACGGTGCCCAGCGGCGGGCGCGGTCGGCGCGGATAGTTGCCGGGATCGAGCAGCGCCACGTTGGCCGCCGGTGGCGCGGGGCCGCCCGACTTGACGGCGTTGCCGGTGACCACGGTCGAGCAGCCGACGCCCAGTGCGGTCACCGCGGCGAGCGTGACGATCAGCAACGCCGGCGATCGCAGCCGGGCGCGAATCCGTTTCTGGTCCTCGCGGATTCGGCACCATTCGGCCCCTGCGTCGGCCCGGGCGGCAGTGCGGTGCAGCTGGCCGATCCGCGGGGAGCGGTTACGCGGCGCGTGCCGATCCCCCATCCCTGTCCCCTCGTTTCGGCGCCCACTGCAGGCCACCCGCGGCGATCCCGACCAGACCAGCAGAATGGTAGTCGCTACCACCAGCGCATCAGATTCGTTCGCCGATTTTGCCAGGGCTGATCATCATCCCTCCTTCGCGATGAGTTCGGCGGTCAGCCGGTGGTGACGCGCTCGGCCATCCGCGTGGCGATCGTGATCGCTTGATCGGTGCGGTTCTCGCCGCAGCTGCGCACGTCGATGACGATGTTGTTGCGCGCCGCCAGGGCTCGCTGGCACTGCCAGCCTCCGGCGCCCTCCTGGGTGTTGGTGATGCTCAGCATTCCGTCACGGTTGGTGGCGGTGCCCGCTGTCCAGACGCTGGTCGGCTCCCGGCGGGTGGTCAGGTGCAGGCTGGCGCCGTTGCATCTCGGCCACGCCTGCGCCTGCTTGGCGGCAAAGTCGTTGGCCGCTTTCGCGGTGCCGAAGTAGATCGCGGCGCTGTGGTTGAGGTGCCGGGCGCCGTCGCGGTCCTGCAGCGACTGGGTCCGAACACCGATCCAGCCGCTGCCGTCGAGTTCCGACTCGAGTGCGGGCGCCTGGATCTCACCGCATTCGGGCCGGTCGGTCGTCAGGCCGCTGTAGGCGGTGTGGTCGTTGCCCGAGTCGGGTGCGGGCGCGATATCGGTGGCGCCCTCGATGCTGTTGATCATCGCGACGTCCAGCAACAGGCCGGGCAGCGCCGACAACGGCACCGTGGGCGCCTCCGGTGCCGGGCCCGGGCTGACCGGCGCCGCGGAAGTCTTCGGCGCCGGCAGGACCGTCGAGCTCGCCGTGTCGTCGGGGCTGGCTGCGACGTTGATCGCCAGGCCCGCGGCCCCCAGGGTGACCACGACCGCGGCCCCCACCGCGATCTGCGCCCAGGTGGGCCAGCGCCGCGAAGGCGCGGGGACGAACGCCGGCGGGTATCCGGGCGAGGGTCCCCAGGCGGGCGCCCCCGGCAGCAGGGGCGGTCTCGGCGGAGGGCCCGCCATCGCGAATGGCCGGCGCGGCAAGACCGCGGTGACCTGCTCCGGGTTCGGCGGTGTCGGGTGGGTCATCGGCGGGTGCGGGTGGTTGGGCATGTGCGGTCCTTCGGAACGGGTTGTCGTGTGCGGCGCCTCCGCCGCATTGCTCCGAATTGAAACACAGCGTTCTGCGGTGCGCAATGTTTTGAAACGTTGCACCGCTCCGTTTTTATTGCTAGCGTTCCACCATGACCGGACGACCTGGCAGGAGGACCCCATGAGCGCTGCATCGCTGCAACACCACGCCAAACCGTCGAGCGGCGCACCCGGGTCGGGCACCGCGAGGCGCGGACCGCACCTGGCACCCGCCGTGCGCTGGGCGCTGGTTGCCACCGTCGGCCTGGCCCTGCTGCTGACGGGGTGCACCGCGACCACCAGCGGGCGCCCGGCGGCCGCCGCGGACCTGGGCCGCTGGCAACCGCCGGCGATCCTGCCCCAGCACCTCGCCGACCTGCTGCTCAAGGAGGACGACGTGAACACGATCGCGCACACCACCGGCATGACGGTGCGTAAGCCGGTCTCGCGGATGTGGCACGACGAGGAGATGCTGTCCAACCCCGCCTGCGTCGATACCTACTCGCCCGCCGAAGCCACCGCGTACAAAGGCAGCAACTGGACGGCGGTGCAGGGGCAGATACTCGACGACGCCACACCCGCCGTGCGCGAGCACGCGCTCATGCAAGTCCTGATCGGTTTCCGTGACGCCGATTCGGCCCGGCAATTCTTCGGCCAATCCAAAGCGCGCTGGTCCGGCTGCGCCAACCGCTCCATCATCGTCACGGCCCCCGGGCACGCCCCCACCGTTTGGGAGCTCGGCGAGCTGCAGGCCAGCGACTCCACGTTGGCCATCCTTCAAACCCAACCCAGCGGCCGCGGGCCCACCTGCCAGCGGGCCATCGGGCTGGTCAACAACGTCATCGTCGACACCCTGTGGTGCGGGTTCGACACCACCACCCAAGCGACCGACATCGTCTCGAAAACCACGGCCGTGATCTCGCAAGCGTGACTCGCCCGTCGCCCACCCGAACCCTTACCCACTACGGAGGAATCATGTCCGCGCCGCACCGAGGCCACCGGCACGCTTACGGCTACCCCCAGCCGCATCAATACCCGCCCGCGCATCCCCACCCGCCGGCGCATCCCTACCCGTCGGCGCATCACGCCCCGCCGCCCGGCTATCCGCCGCCGCCAAGGGGCGCGGAACCGCTCTTCGCCGTGCGGGTCAGGAAACACACCGGCGCCGTCATTCTGATGTTCAACCAGGCCTACACGGTCACCGGGACGCTCGCCCAATGCGAGGCCGCACTGGACAACGCCCTGCTCCACAACCTGCTGGCCGGGTGGTGGAGTTTGGCCTCCGTGCTGGTCTGGAATTGGGTGGCCCTACTCGAAAACCACAATGCGCGAAAGCATTTGCGGCGCCAGGCCGCCGCGCGGGCGTACACCGCGCCCGCCACACCGCCCTGGATCGCCGGACCGCCGCGTTAACTGATCGTCAGCTGGGCGATGAGGTTCTCGATGGCCCGTGCGGCCTCCGGCGCGATGGAGCGCTCCGCCTCGGCGTCTTCGAGGACGGACACCGGCAGGCCGGCGCCGTTGGCCGCCTCCTCGAGGTTCAACTCCGCGCGGTGGCGGGCGCCGTAGAGCCGCTGGCCGAGGGTGGCCCCCGGTGAACGCGCCGCGCGCATCATCAAGTCGTTGTAACTGCGCCGCACGCCGCTCAACGCCAGGATGACCGACGGGCTGCCCTTGGCGTTGCGCGCGGCGCTCGATGCCAGCCGCTCCAGTCTGCGCAGGTCGGCCAGGGTCTTCGTGGCCTTGGGGGTGAAGTCGGGATCGGTGGGCTCGGGCAACTCGGAGATGGCGGTGTGCAGGGTGTGCATGGCCAGTTCGACCGTCTCGGCCATCAGCGGCGCCTGGACGGAGTCGGTGAACGACTCGGTGGCCTCCTCGAGGGCACCCGCGACCGGCCCGCCGGTCCTGATGGGACCACCGGTCGGCGGCGCAGTCGCGCCGCGGCGGATTCGGGTGATGTGGCCGGTGGGCCAGTCCAGCACCCGCTCGAGCTTCTCCAGCGTGGCGCGGCGCGGCCAGCTGCGACCCTTCTCGAAATTGATCAGGGCGCCCGCGTTGATGATTCCGTCGCGGTCCAGGCTGCGCTGGGAAATCCCCAGCTGCTGACGCCGCTCTGCGACCGCGTTGCCCGCGCGCACGACGCCGGGGTCGCTTTCGTTGTCCCACCACTGCTCGTCCTCGGCCTCGAACGGGCGCATGATTTGGGTCGATTCCTCTGGTGGCGCGTCCGATTGGTGCTGCGGGGTCAGGGTCACCGGGACCCCGTCGGGGGCGCCGAGACAGATCGTGATGGGCCCGGTGATCAGTACCGAGCTGCGACGTATCCCGTCGACGAACATCCCGTTGGTGCTGGTGTCGAAGGCCTGCCAGCCGTCGCGGTGCGGCTCGAGCCGAACGTGTGACCGCGAGATCCGCTCGTCGTCCACCGCTACCGTGGTCCCGGCGTCGCGCCCGATGACGGCGACGCCGGCCGCGGGCGCCAGGGTGCGCGTCGCCTGGCCGACCCGCACGGTGAGCGCGGTCGTCGGTTGGTCGAATGTCACTGATCGCTCCTCGGTCGAGTAGGCGCCCCACTGCTGCGGTAGGACTCGGTGCACCACTGCTGCATGCTACATCCGACCCGCGTGCACCGGTCCCGGGAAATCCACCATGCGGCGGCGGTGTCGCCGAGCCCTGGCCCGCCTGCACGCCGTACCGCGTCGCAGCCCCGGCACGTCTGCGCAGTTCAAAGCGGCACTGCGCCCGACGCCGTCACTGCGCTCGACCACGCCATGGCGCACCGTTTAAAAGCGTTGCGCGCGACTACCGCTTCGGTTAAAGTTGAAGCAGTGGCGGGCCGATCCGCCGCGAGGCACGGAAGAGAGGGCCCCTCGATGCAGCCACACCCGCCCCTGGCGCCACGGCAAAACCCCCAACCGGTTGCACCGGGACGCTGTTACGAGCCGCGCACCGAACCGCTGCGCCGGCCCGTCGCGTGGAGGCCGCAGCCCGTGCCTTACCCGCCGCCGCCCATCGGTGCGAACGCCTGGGCGCCGGCCACCTTCCGTGCGGCCGGCGGGACACCCCGCCGCGGGCACCTGCCGCTCTATCTGGGAGCGGCGGCCGCCGTGGCCGCCGCGATCGCGGCCATCGCGGGTTTCTGGGTGCCGGGATTCTTCGTCACCAGGCAGCTCGATGTCGCCGCCGTCCAGTCCGGCGTCGCACACGTCCTGTCCGACCCGGCGGGTTACGGCGCCCGGGACGTCAGCGACGTCACCTGCAACGACGGGCAGAACCCGACCGTCACCAAGGGCGGCACCTTCACCTGCCAGGTGACCATCGATCACCTCAAACACCAGTTCGTGGTCACCTTCACCGACGACTCGGGCAGCTATGAAGTCAGCGCCCCGAAGGGCACCAAGGTCTAAAGCGCCGCCGCGACGTGCACTACCGCGTCTCGCTGCCGTCGGCGTCCCAGCTCCCCGGCAGCATGGGAATCTTTGGGCCGCCGCCGAACTCGTCACCGCCCAGAGTGGCCAGTCCCGTTGCCGCAGCGGTCGCCTCGCGGCGGCCGGTGCCCGCGAACCCCAGCCTTCCCGCGCCGTTCTCCGATGCGAGCGCCGAAGGCTCGCCGGCCGGGGCGCCCCAATCCGGATCGACGCCGACGTTCATGTCGGCGAACTCGTCGCCGTAGTCGCGCCGCGTCGCCCGCTTGCGCCGTCGCGCCCTGGCCTGTCCGCGTGCCGCGGCGGCCGCGGCGGCGGTGGCGCTATCCGGTTCCGGCGCTTTCCTTTTGGCGCTGGAGCTGGCCGCGGCGCCCATGCCCGAGCCGAACCCGATGCCGGGCGGGGCGATGACGTAGGGCGGGGCGAAACCCGCGGCGTGCGGTGGCGGCGGGGCGGGTGGCGCGGAGCTGGCGACGGTGGTCACGGTCGAAGCGGGTGCGGACGCCGGGGCGGAGGCGGGCGCCGGGGCCGGCGCGACGGTGGACGGCGCGACCGCGACGGCCGGAGTGGGACTGGGCGGTGGGGCGGCCGCCGGCAGTGGCGCCGGCGTGACGGCGGGCGGGGCCATGCTCGCCAGGCCGGCCAACCCGGCGAAGCCACCGACGGCGCCGAAGGGGGCGGCCGCGAGCAGGACCGCGGGGGCCAGCAATTCCGGCTGGCTCGTGAAGATCTCGAGGATGTGCGTCGGCCAGTCGAACAGCATGAGTTGAACGATGTACTGGAACGCCAGCGCCGGATTGTGCACCAGGTAATAGCCGAATTGCTGGAAATCCTCCAGCAGTTCCAGCGCCCGGACCACCCAGAACAGCGGGTCTCCCGCGTTGGTATAGGCGTCGTAGGGCAAGCCGTTGACGGTGCCCTGCGCGGGGTCCCAGTTGATGCCGAGGTTCCTCAGGATGTTGGCGATGAAGTCGTCGAGCGGGTTGTCGATCGTGGGGTCGTGGATGTCGCCGCCCGAGTCTTGGCTGGAGGCATCGGATTTGACTATCGGCGGGGCGGGGTCCGTTTGCGGCGTGGACTGCACAGCCGCGGCGGACACCGCTTGGTAGGTGGTCATGGTGGTGGCCGCTTGAACCCACATCCGCGCGTAATCGGCCTCGTTGACCGCGATCGGGATCGTATTGATGCCAAAGAAATTCGTCGCCACCAACGCCCCGTGGACGGCGTGGTTGGCGGCGAGTTCCGGCAGCGTCGGCATGGCCGCCAGCGCCGCGGTGTAGGCGACTGCGGCCGTCTCGTGTTGGGCGGCGGTCGCCGCGCTGTGCGCACCGGCTTGCGTCAGCCACGCCAGGTATGGCGCATGGGCGGCCACATACGATTCCGCGCTGGGCCCCTCCCACGAGGCAGCCTGCGTCGCGGCCAGGACGCCGCTGAGTTGTGCTGCGGCCGAGGCGTATTCGGCGCTCAGTTCGGACCATGCCCCTGCCGCCGAAAGGAGCGACGCGGGACCGGGGCCGCTGCTGAGCGAGGCGGAGTGCACTTCCGGTGGCGAGGCCATCCAGATGGGCGCCGTCATGGGTACTCCTCGGGCTGGAGGTCTTACCAGGCAGAGGAGAGCTTAATGAAAATGATTTCCGTTATCAACTCGGCGGGTGGGCCGGGCCGCCCCGGTGCTACACCAACGGGCGGCCCGTCCTGATCCGGCGATCGACGTCGGCCAGCAGGACATTGAAGGGAAACTGCCGAATGAACCGCGGCAAGCGCCGGTTCACCAGCGCAAGCGTCCCGATCAGCCGGTCGAAGCGCCGTTGCCTGGTGGCATCCCAGGGCAGTCGCATCTCGTCGCGGAACCGCTGCGGCAAGAAACCCGTGGTGATCAGCAGAGCGAAGCTGTCGGAGGCGCGCTGCAGGCGGTGGGGCAACGTCAGCCCCGGGATGCGACTGGCGGCTATCGGGTACAGGTACTCCCGCACGGCGTCGTCGATGTGCACCTTGGCCAGCGACTCCTGCCAATACCGGTCGAACGCCGCGCGGTCCGGCGGCCACATCTCCGGCGGCACCTGCAACGTGGTGGCCAGGGCCATGCCCTCGCGGTAGTGGCGGTCGGCGTCCTCGCCCTCCAGCTCGCCGATGAACATCCGGTAGATGTCCACGCCGCCCTTGTACAGGCAGGCCCCCACCCAGAGCTGCAGGTCGGGATCGAAAGCGTTGTACTGCACCGGACTTTCGGGGGTGGAGTAGACCTGCGCGTGTGCCCGGTTCACCGCTCGGCGGAACGCGTCCTTCTGGGCGTCGCTGCCTCTGGTCGCCACCGCCAGGTACGTGAAGGTCGTGCGGGCGCGCTTGATCGGGTGCAGGTCGATTCGGCCGCTTTCGACGCGGCTCTCCATGACGCCGTAGCCGACACCGGGGCGCCCCAGTTGCATGATCACGTTCGCCGGGCCGGCCAGCAGTGCCACTCCCATCAACCCCTCGTCGATGCCGAGCGGCCGTCGGCGCCGCCGCGCGGGGGATCGCCGTGGCGCATCGGCGACGGGGCGCTCGACGTGCCGGACCGGTTCGCGAACAGCCTCGTGTAGTGCCATGGTCAACCCCTCCAACGGCGCCGCCCGGGAATGTGCGAACGCGCGTTTCCTGATATTGTCGTGGCCTCGCGTTGGTGTCAAGATGGTTCGCATGAGCGAAACCTCGGGGGCGCGGCCGTACCGCGGCGTCGAGGCCGCGCAGCGCCTGGCCACGCGCCGGAGTCGGCTGCTGGCCGCGGGCTTGGACCTCCTCGGGGCGGAGCAGCAGAACATCTCCGCGGTCACGGTTCGCGGCGTGTGCCGCCAGGCCGGCCTGGCGGCCAGGTATTTCTACGAAAGCTTCGCCGACAAAGACGAATTCGTCGCCGCCGTGTTCGACTCGGTGGTCGCCGAGCTGGCGGCCACCACCCAGGCCGCAGTCGCTGCCGTGCCGGCGCACGAGCAGACGCGGGCTGGGATGGCCAACATCGTGCGCACCATCGCCGACGACGCGCGCCTCGGGCGCCTGCTGTTCAGCACGCAACTGGCCGATCCGGTGATCGTGCGCAAGCGCGCCGAATCCACCGCGCTGTTCGCGATGCTGTCCGGCCAGCACGTCGGAGACGCGCTGCGAGTGCCTGCCAATGACCGCATCAAGGCCGCGGCGCACTTCGTCGTCGGCGGCGTCGGGCAGACCATCAGCGCCTGGCTAGCCGGCGACGTCCGACTCGAACCGGAAGAGCTCGTCGATCACCTGGCCGCCCTGCTCGACGAGCTCGCCGAGCCCAACCTCTACCGACCGACCGAGGCGCGCGCGGAATCCTGACGCGGCGTTCTCACACCGGGCACCCGGTGGGCCACCCCGTGGTCGCGGTGAGCGAGAAGTCGCTCAAGGCGCCCGAAATCTGTTGTCCCAATTCGGCATTCGAGTTCTGGCCGTCCGCCTCGTAGCCCAGGAACGAAACGAACACCTGTTCGCGCATTCTGCCCGACAGCAACGCCAACACCCCGTTCGTGCGGCGCATCGTCGCGGCAGTCACCCCGGGGTACAGGGACTTCATGGCGAAGTAGTCGGCGTCCGTGCCGTCGGGGCGGTTGGCAGCCGGGTCGACCGCACCGAGGTTGGACGACACGACGGCTGTTGCGCTTCCGGTGGCCACGCCGATCAGCCGGCGCATGACGCGTCGTGGGATCAGAGGAACGAGCGGGAGCAACGCCCAGCGCTCGTCCGGCTCATCCTGATGGCGGAGCAACGCCTGCCTTAGCGCGGCGCGGATCTCGCGCAGGTCCGTCACGGGCGCGGGGCCCACCATGACGTCGACATTGGTGACCGCGTTCGCGCGCGTATCAGCCGGGCCGCGCTCGTTGACGGGTATCCCGACGGTGACCGTGCCGTCCGCGGCGACCCGTCCCACCCGCTGGGCCAGGCGGGCCGCCAACCCGGCCAGCAGCGCGTTGCTGGTTCCCCCCAAGGCGTTCGCGCGGGCGTCCCACTCGTCGGCATTGACGAAGATGGTTGCCGTTGGGAGAGCGACGGTTTCGTCAGCCCCGGTGAGCGGTCGCCGGTTGGGTGACCGGACATCGGCCACGGTGCCGCCGCCGCCACGGCCGGCCAGTCGCGCCGCGGCGACCACGGCGCGGCCGACCCGCGGCACGTCGCGCGCGGCTTGGTATGCATCCTCGCGCAGCGCCCGCCACCGCGGCCGCGATCCCGCGGCGGGCCAGCCGTTCGCGCGGTCGCGTCCCTGGGCCGCGTCCGCCAGCGCCTCGCACAACCCGACCCCGTCGCTGAGGCAATGCGTGACGACAAGGCTCACCGCCGCTCCCCCATCGGTGAGCGGCAGCACCGCGAGCTGCCATCCGGGCCCGCGTTCGGCGTCCGGTCGCCTGGCCGCCTGCACCTCCAGCCAGGAGTCGACGGCATCGCGCGGCCGGGGCACCGCGACGAACTCGATGCCTGGCTGATCGCCGGGCGTGACCCACCGATGGCGGCCAAACGGTAACGGGGACCGTTCGATCCGGCGGCATAACCGGCCCCGCTGCAAATGGTGATGGAACTCTTGCAGGCCGTCGATGCCGACGGCGCGGTTGTAGATCCACACACATTGCACGAGGCTGGTGGTTCCGGTTGCTCGCTCACCGAGAAAGAGGGTCTGGTCGGCCAGATCCAGCACGTTGCTCATCGCTAGGCCGCCTCGTTGTCGTCTTCCCCTGGGGCTTTCGTGCTCGCCGGCCCACCTCGCGGCGCTACGACGTCCGCCTGCTGTGCGATGCCGGTGGCCACGCGCCCGAACACCCGGGTCAGCGTCGCGATGTAGCGATCCACCGACTCGCGGGCCACCGGGTTGTCCGGGAAGGAGATGGTCACCGTGGTATTCGCGGCCTGCCGGTTGATCCACATGTTGATGCCGCCGGCGGACAGATTGTCACCGTAAGTACCGAAATTCAGCTCAGCCCACAGGCCGGCGAGTGGGATTTTGCGAAAGTCGAGGAACGACAACATCATCGGCAAACGGGTGGGCGGCTTTATCTCCAGATCGTCCGATGCCGCAGCCAGCTCCATGACCCGCTCAACCGGCACGTCGGCAAGATCCTTGGCCGCATCGAACGACTTCTGGGCGGCTCGGGCCGCCTCGCCGAATGTGGTCCCGGCGGTCGGCACCGTGACCGGCACGAGGCTGGCGAACCAACCCACCGTCATGGTGTCTATGCCGGGCGCCCGGGTGTCCCTGGCCGTGAACCCGTGAAACACCTCACCGCCGGCCAACTCGTGCTCGGCCAAAGCGGTGCAGGCAAGAACTCCGCCGACGAATCGCGCGCCGGCGGCGCTGCACATGGCGTCGAAAGTCTCCGTGCCGGTGGCGTCCAGCAGCTCCACGGTCAACAAGTCGCCCTTGCTGCTGGACCATGTATCCCCAAGGGGGAGAGGAAAACTCGGCCAGTCACCGTCGGCATCGCGGGCGAACGCAATCCATTCCTTTGCCTCGGGGCAGTCCAGCGTCAGGCTCCGTGCCTTCTCACGCTGTCGCGCGGCATAGTCCTGATAGCTCCCGACCTCGGGAAGCGCGAGGGACGGGTGACCCTGCATGAGTTGCTGATAGGCCAAGTGGATATCGACGAAGATGACACCGGCGGACAGGCCATCGATGTGCAGGTGATCGACGCTGGCATAGAACGTGAAATAGTCTTCGTGCTGCACGACTCCGAATGTGAAGCAACCCCATTCGAGCGTTCCCGGCGTCGCCGTCAGCACATGGTTGCGCACTTGATCGGCGGCCATGTGTCCGAACTCCATGGGCACAAGCTCTACGGCGTCGGGGTTGTCGATCGCGCGACGCACGATTACACCGTTCTCGATTTCGAACCAACTGCGGTAGGTGTCGTGGCGACGGACATGCGAATTGACCACTGCGGTCATCGCTGGTATGTCACATACGCCGGGAATGTCCCAGGCCACTATCATCAATCGCGGTATCTGCCTGCGCAATGCACCACTGTGATAGGCGGCCCAAATATGTTGCCCCTGCTGGTAACTCGGAGCACAGTCGCTTTGTGGCGCGTTGCGAGCTGCTTCCTGCGTGAGCGGTGAGGCCGTCCACGCGGTGACCGGGCCATGGGGCGGTTGCCATTCCTTGATGTTGCCGAGCGAGACCATCTGCTTAAGTCCCCGTTCTTCCGATGCCGAATTGCCTTGGCGGGGGCAGGGATGCAGGCGGGCTTTTTCGCATGGCTTTTAGCCAAGCACGAATTCCCTTTGGGCTGAATACTTTGCGACGTGCTTCCCGGATGTCGGGACCCGAACTTATGGCGTCGCTATGCACCCCCTGTGTCGCCGCTGAGGACGGTAGCGCACGGTTGCGACGAAGGCAACAATTGCGCGGTGCTGTGAAGCATCCCACATCGCTCCAGTCGGACCGGCGATGCGGCGGCCGGGTTTGCCGATCAGTCGCTTCGGTGGCGCGCCTATATAAGGGCGCGCTCGAGGGGAGGAGTCGTTGCCCGAGCGGCCGTTGCGCCCGAAGTTAAGAGACGGCCATCGGCCCGGTTGGCAGCCGGCCCCAACCCGAGGTGGCGGTAAGCGAGAAGTCGGTCAGGGCCTCCGAAATGTGCTGCCCTAACTCGGCTTGGGAGTTGTGCCGACCCAGCTCGTAGGCCAGGAACGAGACGAAGACCCGGCCGTGCACCCTGCCCGACAGCAGCGCCAGCGCGCCGTTGGTGCGGTACATGGTCGCGGTGGTCACACCCGGGTAGACAGTCTTCATCGCGAAGTGGTCGGCCTCGGTGCCGTCCGGCCTATTGACGGCCGGGTCCATCGACCCGAGGTTGGACGACACGACGGTGACGGCACTGCCGGTGACCACACCGATCAGTCGCCGCATGACACCTTGCGGGATCAAGGGAACCAGCGGCAACAAGGCCCAGCGTTCGTCGGGCTCATCCTCGTGGCGGGACAGCGCCTCCTTGATGCCGGCGCGGATCTCGCGCAGGTCGGTCGTCGCGGGCGTGGGGTCGACCGTGATGTCGACGTTGACGACGGCGTTGGCACGGGTGTCGCCCGGGGTGCGCTCGTTGACGGGCATCCCCACGTTGACGGTGCCGTCCGCGGCGACCCGGCCCACGCGTTGTGCAAGGTGGGCCGCCAATCCGGCGAGCAGCGCGTTGCTGGTTCCCCCCAACGCGGTTGCGCGGGCGTCCCACTCGTCGGCGTCCACGAAGATGGTCGCCATGGGCAGCTCGAGGGGTCGGTCCGGCCCGGCGGGCGGCGCGGGCCGCTTGTTGGCCGGCGCAACGGCGGTCGCGTCGCGGCCGGCCCGGGCCATGCGTGCCGCCGCGACCACGGCGCGGCCCACATGGGCTGTGTCCCGCGCGCTTTGGCGCGCGTCCTCCCGCAGCGCCTGCCACCGTCCCCGGGATGCCGCCGCGGGCCAGTCGATCGCGTCGTCGCGGCCGCACGCCGCATCCGCCAAGGCCTCGCACAGCCCGACGCCGTCGGTGAGGCAGTGGGTCACCACCAGGCTCACCGCCGCGCCGCCGTCGGTCAGCGGGAGCACCCCCAGGTGCCAGCCCGGGCCATGCTCGGCATCCGGCCGCTTACCCGCCTGTTCGGCCAGCCACGCTTCGAGATCGTCGCGAGGCCGGGGCGTCGCGACGATCTCGAGGTCCGACTGGCTGGTGGGCGCCACCCAGCGATGCCGGCCGAACGGCAACGGGGACCGTTCGATGCGGCGGCGCAAGCGGCCCCGACCGAGGTGGCGATGGAAGGCGCGCAAACCGTCGATGTCGATCGGGCGGTCGTACACCCAGATCGCCTGCAACACACTGGTCGTGGCGGTCGCCCGCTCGCCCAGGAAAAGGGTCTGGTCGGCCAGGTCCAGCAGGTTGCTCATCGCTAGGCCGCCTCGTCGTCGTTCTTGGTCGGCGCGGTAATGCCCGGCTGGCCTCCGGTGGCGTCGACGACGCGCGCGAACATCTCACCCAACGTCGCGATGTAGCGATCCACGGACTCGCGCGCCGTCGCGTTGTCCGGGAAGGACATCGTCACCGTCGTCTTCTCGGCGTGGCGGTTGATCCACATGTTGATCCCGCCGTGCGACAGGCTGTCGCCGTAGGTGCCGAAATTGGTCTCCGCCCACAACCCGGCAAGCGGGATCTTCCGAAAGTCGAGGAAGGACAGCATCATCGGCAGACGCGTGGGCAGCTTGATGCCGAGTTCGTCGGGTGCGCCCAACTCCAGCAGTCGCTCGACCGGAACACCGGCGAGATCCTTGGCCGCGTCGAACGACTTCTGGGCGGCCCGGGCGGCCTCGGGGAAGGTAATTCCCGCGGTCGGCACCGTGACCGGGACCAGGCTCGCGAACCAACCCACCGTCATGGTGTCGATGCCCGGCGTCCGGGTGTCCCTGGCCGTGAACCCGTGATACACGGCGCCGCCGGTCAATTCCCGCTCCGCCAACGCCGTGCAGGCGAGGACCCCGCCGATGAACCGGGCGCCGGCCGCACAGCACACGGCGTCGAAAGCCTCCGTGCCGGCCGCATCCAGCAGATCGACGGTTACCAGGTCACCCTGGCTGTTGGTCCAGGTCTCGCCCAGCGGCAACGGGAAGCTGGGCCATTCGCCGTCGGTGTCGCGCGCGAACGCGATCCAGTCCTTGATCTCCGAAGACGACAGGGTGAGCCCGGCGACCTTCGCGCGCTGCCGCGCGGTGTAGTCGCGGTAGCTTCTGACCTCGGGAAGCGCTGCGGACCGCCGGCCCTGGACGAGTTCCTGATAGGCCAGGTGGATGTCGACGAAGATCACACCCGCCGACAGGCCGTCGATGTGCAGATGGTCCACGCTCGCATAGAACGTGAAGTAGTCGGCGTGCTGCACGACGCCGTAGGTGAAGCAACCCCATTCGAGCGTTGCGGGGGTCGTCGTCAGCACGTGGGTGCGCACTTGGTCGACCGTCCTGTGCCCGAACGACATCGGAACGAAGTCGATGACGCCGGGGTCCTCGATCGCGTGGCGCACGATGACGCCGTTATCGAATTCATACCAACTGTGGTAGGTGTCGTGCCGGCGGACGTGCGCGTTGACCGCGGCCGTCATCGCCGGGATGTCACACGTTCCGGGAATGTCCCACGATACGATCATCAGGCGCGGTAGCGCCCGGTTCATCGCCCTGCCATGGTAGGCGGCCCAGAGGTGTTGAGACTGTTGATAACTCGGAGCCAGATCACTTCGTTGCGCGGCGCGAGCCGCTTCGCACGCCGAAGGTGAAGCCGTCCACATGGTCAGCGGCCCCTGGGCCGGTTGCCATTCGTAGATGTTTCCGAGTGCGACCATCTCCCCCAGTCCCCGTTCTGCGGTGCCGATGTTGTGCGCGGCATGGGAGGAGCCGAGAAGCCGTGCGGCAACGGACTTTCCGCGCAGCACAAAATAAACCTTCGTGTCGGGATTCTTGGACGCCGTAGGTCGGGCTGAAGTTACGGCGTCGCTTGCACCCCCCTGTGTCGCTGCTATTGGACATTAGTCGAGGAAGACGGTCTTTTACGCCGTTTTGCGAAGATTCGCAATTGGCGTGTGTCGGCGCCGCCTCGCCAGTAGTCTTCTTTCCCTTCGGTTGTGTTCCGACGCCGGACCGGCAAGCCAAACCGTCACCGCCTCACGGCAATAGGGGCAGATCCCACAGCCGCATCCCGGGATCCAGCAACCAAAATCGCTCCATGGTCAGGCGCATCAGCCGCAACGCGCTGACGACCATGAAGGCCGCCAGCGGCAGCTCGACCAGCACCGCGGTGGCCACCGACAGCCAGAGGTCGTTGGGGCCCGCGGTCATCAGGTCGAACCAGGCGTCGCACATCAGGAGCACCCCGGTGGTGAACGCGGCCGGAATCAGCACCTGACGACGCAGGAAGCCCAGAACGGCGGTCGCCACCATGAACGTCATCAACAGGATGTCGAAGCCCACCCAGGTGAGGGGCCAGTCGTGCACGACGTAGTTCTCCGGCAGCGTGGTGGACAGATACCCCACCCAGGGGATCATCACCGCCGAACCACCGACCATCAGACTCAGCCGGATGCGTCGCACGCGGGCCAGGAAGAGGGGGTCGATGACGTCGCTCACCGGCTGTTCCAGCCGGGAGATGAGCTGCCGACGCTGCTCGGGGGTCAGGGCCGCAATCTGCGCGTCGGTCAGGATGCCGTCGGTCATCGACGACCGGCGGCCACCGGAGGCCGGCGGTCCGCCGCGGTCCTGGGCACGGCCTGAACATCACTGGAATCGAATTCCTTTATCCAGCAAGCGAATTCGAGGGTGATGCCGTCGGGGTCCTGAAAGTAGAACGACCGGACGTACACCCCGGGGTGCACTGTCGCGGACACCTGCATGGGGCTCTCGTCATGGTTCAGCACCGGGCCGACCCGCACCCCCTTGTCCTTGAGCCGCTGGCGGTAGGCGTCGAACTTCTCGGCCGGCACGTGGAATGCCAGGTGGTTCATGGTGCTCACCGCGCTGGTGATGTCGCCGATGCCGGGGATGGCGCCCGGCGACGAGATGCCCGGCACCCGGTCGGGGGCGTCGGCGAACCAGAAGAACGCCACGCAGTCGCCGTTGCCGGCGTCGAAGAAGAAGTGCTGGCCGGCGCCGCCGGGCAGGTCCAGCGACTTGATCAACGGCATGCCGAGGATGTTGGTGTAGAAGTCCACGGTGCGGGCCATGTCCGAGCACACCAGCGCGACGTGGTTGATTCCGCCGAGTTCGAATTCCGTGTTGGTGTTCTGCGGCTTGATCATCGCGCGGCTCCCCTCGGTCCCCGGCTTGAAGTCCTGGCGAAGATGTGATTCTGAATCTAACATCAGCTTCAGTTTTCTTTCGAGATGTCGATCGCCAACAGGGCCGCTGAAATGACTCCTCACACCGGTGCCGCAGGGGTTGTCCGCGAATTCGTCGGGCTACCGTCGCGCACCGCAGGGCGTGCCGGGGCGGGTGGGCATCCTTGCCAGGGGCTGTACCACCGCGGGGTGGGCCGCAAGCCGAAGGTGGCGATGATCGCCACGCATTATCAGATCGACTTCTCCGAGCACTACCTCGCCGACTACATGGCCACCCGAGGGGTCGGTTTCCTCGGCTGGAACACCCGGTTCCGCGGCTTCGAAAGCAGTTTCCTGTTGGACCACGCGCTGGTCGACATCGGCGTCGGGGTGCGCTGGTTGCGCGAGGTTCAAGGCGTTGAAACCGTTGTCCTGCTCGGTAATTCGGGTGGCGGATCGCTGATGGCCGCTTATCAGTCGCAGGCGGTGGAGCCGAACGTGACCCCGCTGGACGGGATGCGGCCCGCGGCGGGACTGACCGAGCTGCCGGCCGCGGACGGATACGTTGCGGCCGCCGCGCATCCCGGGCGACCCGACGTGTTGACAGCCTGGATGGACGCCGCCGTCGTCGACGAGAACGATCCCGTGGCCACCGACGCCGACCTGGACCTGTTCAACGACCGCAACGGACCGCCCTATTCGCCGGAGTTCCTCGACCGCTATCGGCGCGCGCAGACCGCGCGCAACCATGCCATCACCGACTGGGCCGAGAAGGAACTCAAACGCGTTCGCGCGGCGGGTTTTTCCGACCGCCCGTTCAGCGTCATGCGCACGTGGGCCGATCCCCGCATGGTGGACCCGAGTATCGAGCCGACGAGGCGTCAACCGAACACGTGTTACGCGGGGCACCCGGCGAAGGCGAACCGTTCCGCGCACGGCATCGCCGCGGCCTGCACGCTGCGCAGCTGGCTGGGCATGTGGAGCCTGCGGGTGGCACAGACTCGCGCCGAGCCGCACCTGGCCCGGATCACCTGCCCGGCGCTGGTGATCAACGCCGAGGCCGACACCGGTGTCTTTCCGTCGGACGCCCAACGGATTTACGCCGCGCTCGCCAGCGGAGACAAGACGCAGGCGTCGGTCGACACCGACCACTACTTCACCACCCCGGGCGCCCGCGGCGAGCAAGCCGATCTGATCACCAAGTGGATCGCCAAGCGGTTTCGCTGAGAACCGCCACCCGGTGACCGCTGTGGTCAACCAACCGACCGGTTGTTAGTTTGGAAGGTGCTTGGCCGAGACACGACTCGAAAGCATGGGAAGGCGACCAATGCCGATCGCTATCACTCCTGAGCATCAAGACCTGGCCGATTCCGTGCGGTCGTTGGTGGCGCGCATCGCGCCATCCGAGGCGTTGCACGCGGCGATGGAAACGCCGATCGACAATCCGCCACCGTACTGGCGGGCGGCGGCCGAACAGGGCCTGCAGGGTTTGCACCTCGCCGAGTCCGTCGGCGGGCAGGGCTTCGGGATCCTCGAATTGGCGGTCGTGCTGGCCGAGTTCGGTTACGGCGCGGTGCCCGGACCTTTTGTGCCCTCCGCGATCGCCAGTGCCCTGATCTCCGCCAACGACCCCGACGCGAAGGTGCTCTCCGAACTGGCGTCCGGCGCCGCGATCGCCGCCTACGCGATGGACTGCTGCGGGCTGACCGCGACCCGCCATGGCGACACGTTGGTGCTGCGCGGCGAGGTCCGCGCGGTGCCCGCCGCGGCGCAGGCGTCCGTGCTGGTGTTACCGGTCGCGATCGACAGTGGCGAGGAATGGGTGGTGCTGCGCGCCGAGGAGCTCGAGATCGAGCCCGTCAAGAGCATCGACCCGCTGCGACCCGTCGCCCACGTGCGGGCCAACGCCGTCGAGGTCGGCGCCGACGCCGCGTTGCGCAACCTGAGCATGGCCACGGCGCACGCGCTGATGACCACACTGCTGTCCGCCGAGGCGATCGGGGTGGCGCGTTGGGCCACCGACACGGCGTCGCAATACGCCAAGATCCGCGAGCAGTTCGGCAGGCCGATCGGCCAGTTCCAGGCCATCAAGCACAAGTGTGCGGAGATGATCGCGGACACCGAACGGGCCACCGCGGCGGTATGGGACGCCGCCCGCGCCATCGACGAGGCGCGCGAAAACGACTGGGACATCACCGGTTCCCACGTCGAGTTCGCGGCCGCCGTCGCGGCGACGCTGGCCCCGGCGGCAGCCCAGCGGTGCGCGCAGGATTGCATTCAGGTGCACGGCGGGATCGGCTTCACCTGGGAGCACGACACCAACGTGTACTACCGCCGGGCATTGATCCTGGCCGCCTCCTTCGGCCGCGGGTCGGAGTACCCGCAGAAGGTGGTGCACACCGCGACGAGCACCGGCCTGCGCGCGGTCGACATCGACCTCGACCCCGACACCGAGAAGCTGCGCGAGGAGATCCGGGCCGAAGTGGGCGCGCTGAAGGCGATGGAACGCGACGAGCGCAAGGTCGCCATCGCCGAGGGCGGATGGACGCTGCCGTATCTGCCGAAACCGTGGGGCCGCGCCGCCGGTCCGGTCGAGCAGATCATCATCGCCCAGGAGTTCACCACCGGCCGGGTCAAGCGCCCGCAGATGGGCATCGCGACCTGGATCATCCCGTCGATCGTCGCCTTCGGGACCGAGGAGCAACAGCAGCGGTTCCTGCCGCCGACCTTCCGCGGCGAGATGATCTGGTGCCAGCTGTTCTCCGAGCCCGGCGCCGGCTCGGACCTGGCGGGGCTGAGCACCAAGGCGACCAGGACGGACGGCGGCTGGCGGATCACCGGCCAGAAGATATGGACCACGGCGGCGCAGCTCTCCCAGTGGGGGGCGTTGCTGGCGAGAACGGACCCGAGCGCCCCCAAGCACAATGGCATCACCTACTTCCTGCTCGACATGAAGAGCGAGGGTGTCCAGGTGAAGCCGCTGCGCGAGCTCACCGGGAACGCGATGTTCAACACCGTCTACATCGACGACGTGTTCGTGCCCGACGAGTGCGTGCTCGGTGAGGTGAACCGGGGCTGGGAAGTCAGCCGCAATACCCTTACCGCGGAACGGGTTTCGATCGGCAGCAGCGAGGCGAACTTCCTGGCCACCCTGGGCCAGTTCGTCGAGTTCGTTCGTGACGGACAGTTCGACCCGGTCGCCAGACACCGCGCCGGTCAGTTGATCGCCGAGGGCCACGCCGCCAAGGTGCTGAATCTGCGCTCGACGCTGTTGACGCTGGCCGGCGGGGATGCCATGCCGTCGGCGGCCATCTCCAAGCTGTTGTCGATGCGGACCGGCCAGGGGTACGCCGAGTTCGCGGTGTCCTCGTTCGGCACGGATGCCGCCATCGGAGACCCCGGCGAACCGCCCGGCAAATGGGGCGAATACCTGCTGGCGAGCCGCGCCACCACGATCTACGGCGGCACCTCCGAGGTGCAGCTGAACATCATCGCCGAGCGGTTGCTCGGGCTTCCTCGCGATCCCTGACCGCCACTTGGGCATTGCCCCGGAGAGGGGCCATGCCGACCTGAGGGGTGGTCAGGCCGGCATGGTTTCCCCCCCATCCCGTGGGCCGGTCAACCTTGGAGTGGATCGGCACGTCGAGGTTGACCGGTTACCACGGGGAGGGTGGTTCACCACCACCAGTTCCACCAGTGACCGGGGGCCCAGAATCCGCGGTTGCCCGAACCCCATCCGGGGTGGCCTCCCCCGCCCCATCCGTGGCCACCCCATCCATGGCCGCCATGACCCCCGCCTGGACGGTCAGGGATGATGCCGGGACCGCCGGGCGCACCGTGGGGGCCGGCGGTGGTGAAGCTGGTGTCGATACATGGCGCCGGGGCAGCCTGGGCCGCGGGGCTGGGGCCCAGCAGCAGCGCGCCGGCCACCGCCGATGCGCCGACTGCGCCCACGGCCGCGCCGCGCAGCGATCGCGTGGAGATCGTCATCGCGAGAGCTCCCTTCCAGACTGATGCCGACAAAGAAAACGTTAGCCAGATGTTTCCCGGCAAACAACATCCGCACACGAAATATGTCCTGTGAATTATGTAACAAATGCTTAACTGAGTTTTATCGAGGCGACGGTGGGCGGATTTAATGACTTTCTCAGTTCAGGATTTTAACCGGTACTGAATGGTCGCTACCCAGACATATTTCCAGCTCAGGCGCGATATACTGACATACTGGCTTGCGTTGTTCCGTATTAGCGGAATGCCTGAACCGCAGATTGCCCGACCCCGCAACGATGTCCCCATGGCCCGCATCACACAGACCCGAACAATCGTTTACGCAGCTAATCAAGTGAATTTGCTGGGATGGCCCGCGGTGGGGCGACGCCCCGCGCCCACGGCCCGGCGGCGCGACTTCCGCCGCCGTCGGTGGAAGAATCAGTATTGACACACTCGAGCGCTGATTTACTGATTGGCCACTCATTCGGAGGACGACCGCCACAGTGAACTTCAACCCCAGCCACATCGGACCCGGCGCCGGAACGTTTCGCCCCGGGCCGTCGGCCGCGCCGACGGGAGACGCCGCGCCAACCGAACGCCTCATGGGACTCGGTGGGCAGGCCCCCCAGCGGATGGGCGGCCAGCCGGCGGCGAACCAGGCGGGCCGGGTTCAGCGGACGCGCCGCACCGTCGACCTCCCGGCGGCCACCCACCGCGCGCTCGACATCTGGCAGCGGGAGGCGGCCGACCGCCTGGGCGTCGCCAGGGTGACCGGGCAGGAGGTTCTCACCGCGCTCATCGACCAGCTCCTGGTCGACCCCAAGCTCGCGGCGCAGATCACCCGCGCCATCAAGGACCGCCGCTGACCGCGGCTAGTCGACCTCCATCTCGCGCAGCTCGCGCTTGAGGATCTTGCCCGTCGGGTTCCGCGGCAGCTCCTCGAGGAAGACCACCTCACGCGGCACCTTGTAACGGGCCAGGTGATCGCGCACGTAGTGCTTGATGGTGTCCTCATCGACGTCGGAGCCGTCCTTCTTGACGACGAAGGCGCGCAGGCGGTGACCCCACTCCTTGTCCTCGACGCCGATCGCGGTCGCCTCGACCACCTCCGGGTGGCCGCTGATCAGGTCCTCGACCTCGGCGGGGAACACGTTCTCGCCACCGGAGACGATCATCTCGTCGTCGCGGCCGCTGACGTACAGCAGGCCGTGCTCGTCGAAGTATCCGACGTCGCCGGACGACATCAGGCCGTCGATGATCTGCTTGTGCCCGCCGCCGGTGTAGCCCTCGAACGGGAACGCGTTGCCGACGAAGATCCGGCCGACCTCGCCCTGCGGCCTCTCCTTGCCGTTGTCGTCCAGGATCTTGACCTTCACGCCCTTGACCACCGGCCCGACCGTTGCGGCGTTGCGCTCCAGGTCCTGCGGCCCGGCGATGGTCGCGAACGCGATCTCCGTCGAGCCGTACATGTTGTAGATGACCGGACCGAGGTCCTTCAGCGCGCGGCTGGCCAGCTCGGCGCCCAGCTGCGAGCCGGAGATGAACACGATCTTCAGGCTGGACAGGTCCGGCTTCTTGTCCATCTTCTCGACCGCGTCGAGGATGCGGGACAGCATCACCGGCACCACGACCATCGCGGTCACCTTGTACTTCTCGATGTCCTCGAGCACGTGCGGCGGCTTGAATTTGCGCCGCAGCACCAGCGTCGAGCCCAGGAACATCGCGATGGTGCCGTGCAGAAAACCCAGCGCATGGAACATCGGGGCGGGCAGCGAGGTCACCTCGTTGGCCTTGAACGGCACGTGCGACAGGATGCCCCCGATGGGCGCCAGTGTCGGCGGGGTGCTGCGGTTGGCCCCCTTCGGCGTGCCGGTGGTGCCGCTGGTCAGGATGATGATCGACGAGTGCTTGCTCGCCTTGGGCGCGGGATCTTTGCTGCTGCGCTCGATCAGGTCGGCCAGCGTCTCGTCCTTGCTGCCCGACGGTTCGTCCGCGTCGGGATTGGTGCCCAGCGCGCGCAGGAAGCCCAGTTCCGGCTCGGCCTTGCTGACCGCCTTGGTGTACTCGTCGTCGTAGATGATCAGCTTGGCGCCCTCGCGCTCCGACACCTCCTTGATCTGCGGGCCGGAGAACTCGCTGTTGAGCAGGATGATCCGGGCGCCGACCCGGGCGGCTCCGAAGTAAGCGATCAGGAACCAGCGGGTGTTGCGGGCGAGGATCGCGACGCCGTCACCGCCCTTGACGCCCATCTCGATCAGGCCGTTCGCCACCGCGTGGGCTGCCTCGTCGAGCTCTTTGAAGGAGAACTCGCCGTCCTCGTCGATGCACGCGGCCCGGTCGGGATGGCGCCGGGCATTCAACGACGGGAGCATGCCGAACTCGCCCCACTTGTAGATGTCGTTGGCCATCGCGGCGTAGTTCTGCGGCGGCTCCAGCCGGAAGGCGCCCGCTTCGAAGATCTTGCGCACGTAGTGCAATTCGGCTGAGCCGCGCTCCAGGTATTGCTGGACCTTGGCAACCGCCTGCCCGGGCAGGCCGATCAGATTAGGCATGGATCCACCCTATGTGACGTCCGTCGCATTCCGAGGGGTAAGTACCCATCCACTTACGATGATGAACATGAGCGGTCCGGCGTCACTGGAAGTGGCCGGCCGCCGGGTCACCGTCACCCATCCCGACAGGGTGGTATTCGAGGCCCACGACGGCAAGGGGCCGTTCACCAAGTTGGACCTGGTCCGCTACTACCTGTCCGTGGCCGACGGGGCGCTGCGCGGGGTGGCCGGCCGGCCGATGATCCTCAAGCGTTTCGTCAAGGGCATCGCGGAAGAGGCGGTATTCCAGAAGCGCGCCCCGAAAAACCGGCCCGACTACGTCGACGTCGCCGAACTGCACTACGCACGCGGCACGTCGGCCGCCGAGGCCGTCATCGACGACGCCGCCGGCCTGGTGTGGGCGGTCAACCTGGGCTGCGTCGACCTCAACCCGCACCCGGTGCGCGCCGACGACCTCGACCACCCGGACGAGTTGCGGGTCGACCTGGATCCGATGCCCGGGGTGTCCTGGCGGCGGATCGTCGAGGTGGCCCTGGTGGCCCGCGGGGTGCTGGAGGATTACGGCCTGGTCGCCTGGCCGAAGACGTCGGGGTCGCGAGGCTTTCACATCTACGCCCGGATAGCCCCGCGCTGGGAGTTCCGGCAGGTGCGGCTGGCCGCCCAGACCGTGGCCCGCGAGGTCGAGCGGCGGGTGCCCGACGCGGCGACCAGCCGCTGGTGGAAGGAGGAGCGCGAGGGGGTGTTCGTCGATTTCAACCAGAACGCCAAGGACCGCACGGTCGCGTCGGCGTACTCGGTCCGCGCGACCCCGGACGCACGGGTGTCGACGCCGCTGCTGTGGGAGGAAGTCGCCGGCTGCAGGCCAGAGGCGTTCACCATCGAGACCGTGCCCCGCCGGTTCGCCGACATGGGTGATCCGTGGGAGGGGATGGACGACGCGGTCGGCGACCTGGATCGGCTGCTGATGCTGGCCGAGGAGATGGGGCCGCCCGAGCGGGCGCCCAAAGGTTCGGGGACGCGCACCGAAAGCGGGCGGGTCTCGTCCAAGCCGCTCGTCGAGATCGCCCGCACCAAGACCAAGGACGAGGCGCTCGCCGCGCTGGACACCTGGCGCGGCCGCCACCCCGCCGCGGCGCGCCTGCTGCAGCCGGCAGACGTCCTGGTCGACGGCATGCGCGGGCCGAGTTCGATCTGGTACCGCATCCGGATCAACCTGCAGCACGTCCCCGCCGGCCAGCGACCGCCGCAGGAGGAGCTGATCGCCGACTACAGCCCCTGGGAAGGTTACGGGGGCAAGCAGAGGCCGTGAGGCTCCGCTACACCCCGACCCGCGCCACGGCGTTGCCTTTGCGCAGGTAGCAGTACCAGGTGACCACCAGCAGGGCCAGGAAGAACCCCACGTAAAACCGCAGCGCCGGCTCGATGCTGCCGAACTGCGACCTCGACCAGGCGTAGGCCAGCGGCACGACGAACCCGCCGAAGGCGCCGACGGCCGAGATGACGCCGAGCGCGCCCGCCGCCTGGCGGCGCATGTGCACCATCGTTTCCGGGTCGCCGCCCGCGAGCTGACCCTTGATGACGAAGATCCGCGAGATCATCCGGTACGTCGAACCGTTGCCGACGCCGGTCGCGACGAACAGGAACATGAAGCTGGCGAAGAACATCGGCAGGTTCTTGGCGTTCACCGACCACAGCGCGGCCGAGGCCCCCGCCGCGAGCATGACGAAGCTGGCGGCGGTGATGCGCGCCCCGCCCACCCGGTCGGCCAGCTTGCCGCCCAGGGGCCGGATGACCGAGCCGATACCGGCACCGAGGAACGCCCAGGTCAAGGCGATATCACCCCGGCCGAACACCGTCTTGAGCAGGGTCGGAAAGGCCGCCGAGTAGCCGATGAACGATCCGAACGTGCCGATGTAGAGCAGCGACATGACCCAGGTGTCGGGGTGCCGCAGCGACTGCCACACCGGCTTCACGTCCGCCTTCGCCTCCGACAGGTTGTTCATGAACAGGAATGCGCATACGGCGGCCACCACGGCCAGCGGCACGTAGAACAGCCCGGCGCGTGACAGCGCCACCCCGCCCCCGGCGACGACGATGGGCGGGATGATCTTCTGCACCACCGCGACGCCGATGTTGCCGCCGGCGGCGTTCAGGCCCAGCGCCCACCCCTTGTCCTTCTCCGGATAGAAGAAGGAGATGTTGGCCATCGACGAGGCGAAGTTGCCGCCGCCGAAGCCGGCGGTCGCGGCGATCGCGACCAGAACGCCGAACGAGAGCCCGGGATGCCCGACCGCCCAGGCCAGCAGCCCGCACGGGATCAGCAGCAACGCCGCCGAGATGGTGGTCCAGTTGCGGCCGCCGAAGATCGGCACCGCAAAGGTGTAGGGCAGGCGCAGGAACGCGCCGACCCCGCTGGGCACGGCGACCAGGCACAGGGCCTGGCTCGCGGTCAGCGCCCAGCCGGACGCGGACGGGTGGCCGTGCGGCCCCGCGGTCATCTGGACCACCACGATGCTCCACAACATCCAGACGCTGAACCCGACGTGCTCGGCGAAGATCGAGAAGATCAGGTTGCGCCGGGCGATCGGCCTGCCCGTCGTCTCCCAGAACTCGGGGTCCTCGGGCCGCCAGTCGTCGATCCAGTGCCCGCCCCGGTGCGGCGGGCGCGTGGGCGCGGGCGCAAGGACGGTAGTCGTCGGCTCCGCGGAGGTCGTCGTAGTCACGCCCCGACGCTATGGAAGGTCTGTTACCGGCCTGCTTGGGCGCAGTTACGTCGGAGATACGTGGATCTCGCAACGGCCGGTCGCCGCTTGTCAGATCTTTTTGGCCGCCCGATGCGGGAGAATTGCCACATGCCGGCGACTGACCAGCCCCTGGGGCTGCGGGAACGCAAGAAGATCAAGACCCGCCATGCCCTGCGGCGCGAGGCGTTCCGCCTCTTCGACGCGAACGGCTACGCCGCCACCACCGTCGAGCAGATCGCCGAGGCCGCCGAGGTGTCGCCCAGCACATTCTTCCGGTACTTCGGATCCAAGGAGTCGCTGCTGCTGGCCGACGACCTCGATCCGCTGATACTGGCCGCGTTCGACGCCCAGCCGCCCGAACTGTCGCCCAGCCAGGCCATTCGGCGGGCCTACGCGACCACGATGGCCGGCCTGTCTGCCGAGCAGCTGGAGTTCGAGAACACCCGGCAACGGCTGATCTTCTCCATACCCGAGCTCAAGGCCGCCCTCTACGACGAGTACCACCGCACCGTGAACGTCATGGCGGAGGCGATCGGGCGCCGGATCGGCCGTGCTGCAAGCGATTTCGAAGTGCGGGTGTTCGTGGGTGCGATGGTCGGCGCCATGATGGCGGCGTACGACAGCGCGCCGAAGACGGCCGACACCATCTATCGGGCGCTGGACTTCCTGGACGCCGGCATGCCGCTGGGCTGAGCGGGCAACCGCGCGGCGACGGGCGTCGCGGGCACCGGACGCGCTAATCTCACGCGATGCGACAGGGTTGGAATCGCCGGGGATTCTTGCAGCTCGCAGGGGCTGCGACGGTCGCCGCGGTCGCCGGGGCTCCCGCCGCGTGCTCGTCACGCAAGCCGTCGTCGGATGGCTCCGGCGGCAAATCGGTGACCATCGACCATCTCTTCGGTCAGACCGTGATCAAGGAACCGCCCAAGCGGGTGGTCAGCGCCGGCTACACCGAGCAGGACGACCTGCTCGCGGTCGGCGTGGTGCCCATCGCCGTCACCAACTGGTTCGGTGATCAGCCGTTCGCGGTGTGGCCGTGGGCCCAGCCGAAGCTCGGTGGGGCGCAGCCGGTGGTGCTGAACCTCGACAACGGGATTCCGGTCGACCAGATCGCCGGCCTCAAACCGGACCTGATCGTGGCCACCAACGCCGGGGTGGACGCCGACACCTATCAGAAGCTGTCCGCGATCGCCCCGACCGTTCCGCAGTCGGACGGCGACGCCTTCTTCGAGCCGTGGAAGGAGCAGGCCACCGCGATCGGCCGGGCGGTGTTTCAGGCCGACCAGATGAAGTCGCTGATCGACGCCGTCGACCAGAAGTTCACCGCCGTCGGCAAGGACCACCCGGCTTGGACGGGGAAGAAGGCGTTGCTGATGCAGGGCACACTCTGGCAGGGCACCGTCGTCGCGACCATGGCCGGCTGGCGCACGGACTTCCTGAACCAGATGGGGCTCGTGATCGCCGACAGCATCAGGCCTTTCGGCACGGACCACCGCGCGGTCATCCCGCGCGACCACGTCAGGGCGGTGCTCGACTCCGCCGACGTGATCATCTGGACCACCGAGAGCCCCGACGATCAGAAGGCGTTGCTCGCCGACCCCGACGTGGCCGCGTCCCAGGCGACCGCGCAGAGCCGGCACATTTTCACCACCAAGGATCAGGCCGGCGCGATCGCGTTCTCCTCGCCGCTGAGCTACCCGCTGGTGGCCGATCAGCTGCCCCCGCTGATCGGCAGAATCCTCGGTTAGACGCCGGCCGCGCCTGCGGCGTTTGAGCGTTTGCTAAGGCAGCTCTGGCAGTGTTCGAAAATCCGTCGCTCGCCCCTCGCCCGCTCCGAGCCGGCGGGGTTACCGTCGAGTAATGAGCGTGACGGACCTGGCGGGCAACGTGTCCAAGGACCTGCCGACCGAGTGGGTCGGCAACACGGTGCTGGACTTCGGCGACAGTGCGCTGATGCTGCAATGTGGCAGCACCGCCGAGGTATTGGCGTGGGCGGCGCAGTTGCGCGCCGCGGCGTTGCCGGGTGTCGTCGACGTCGTCCCCGCCGCCCGGACGGTCCTGGTCCGGCTTGACGGCCCCCGCTTCCAGGGCGTGATCCGTCAGCGGCTGCGCAAGATGCGAGTCACCGCCGAGGAGTCCGCCGAGCCGGATCGGCGTGCCGACGTGGTCATCGACGTCGCGTACGACGGACCCGACCTCGCAGAGGTCGCGGGTCACACCGGGCTGACCGTCGCGCAGGTGATCGAGGCCCACACGGGCGGACTGTGGCGCGTCGGATTCAGCGGGTTCGCACCGGGTTTCGCATATCTGGTCGACGGCGACGCGCGCCTGCGGGTGCCGCGTCGCTCGGAGCCCCGCACGTCGGTTCCGGCCGGCGCGGTCGGCCTGGCCGGGGAGTTCAGCGCCGTCTACCCGCGCCAGTCGCCGGGCGGCTGGCAGCTCATCGGCCGCACCGACGCGGTCCTGTGGGATCTCGAACGGCCCGAGCCGGCGCTGCTGACGCAGGGCATGTGGGTTCAGTTCCGGGCCGTCTGAGTTAAGGAGATCGTGGTGCCATCCCTGGAGATCCTTCGCACCGGACCGCTCGCCGTCGTCCAGGATCTGGGCCGGCCCGGGCTGGCCCACCTGGGAGTGAGCCGGTCGGGCGCCGCCGACCGGCGCGCGCACCAGCTGGCTAACCGGCTGGTGGCCAACCCGGGTGATCGCGCCACCATCGAGGTGACGTTCGGCGGTTTCGCGGCCCGGGTGCGCGGCGGCGACATCGACATCGCGGTGACGGGCGCCGACACCGACCCGACCGTCGATGGAATCAAGTTCGGCACCAACAGCATTCAGCACGTCCGCGACGGCCAGGTGATCGCGCTCGGCACGCCGCGCGCCGGGCTGCGGACCTACCTCGCGGTGCGGGGCGGCATCGCCGTGCAGCCGGTGTTGGGATCGCGCAGCTATGACGTGATGTCGGCTATCGGCCCCGCCCCACTGCGGGCTGGAGACCGGCTTCCCGTCGGCGAGCACACCCGCGACTACCCCGAACTCGACCAGGCCCCGGTGGGCGCGATCCCCGGCGACGCGGTCGAGCTGGGCGTGGTGCCCGGGCCGCGCGACGATTGGTTCGCCGACCCCGATGTTCTGGTGCACAACAATTGGGTCGCCTCCGACCGCAGCGACCGCGTGGGCATGCGATTGGTCGGCCGTCCCCTGCAGTACCGTTACCCGGACCGGCAGCTGCCCAGCGAGGGCACCACGCGTGGCGCAATTCAGGTGCCGCCCAACGGATTACCCGTGATTCTTGGCCCCGACCACCCGGTGACCGGAGGTTACCCGGTGGTCGGCGTGGTGATCGACGAGGACATCGACAAGATCGCCCAGGTGCGTCCCGGGCAGTCGGTTCGCCTGCACTGGTCACGCCCGAGGGTGCTGGTGGCCGCCCAGGCGCCGGCCGCCGGCGCCGGCTGGCCGTTTTCCTGACCGTGATGTATTCCAGCTCACACAGAGCCGCGCGCCGGGCTCGAATCACCGCTAATCGGCGGTGATTTCGCGGCCTGACGCCCTACAGGTACTTACCAGATAACTGGTAATCAACTAACAGGCGATTCCGGGTCGTTTGAGTTGACCCATTCCCGCCCCGAATGTGAACATCGAAATGCACGGCGGGGCATGCCTCTTCATTCTCTGCGCCCAGATTTCCCCCCGCTGCGCCGGTGAGCGACGACACCTGGCGCGGATAAAGCCGAATGCGCCGGTGAGTGGGCCTGACGAGAGGGAAAGTTATGCACGCCAGGTTGCGCGGCACCATGAGCGCCGGCGGCGCCCCGTCAACCCAACGCGCACAGTCGGATTCATCGTTGACGAAAGGTGAGAATCGGATGGCCCGCAATCACCGCATCGCGGACTGGAATCCGGAAGACACGGCTGCCTGGGAGGCCGGCAACGCCAAGATCGCCCGCCGCAACCTGTTGTGCACCGTCGCAGGCGATCACGTCGCCTTCTCGATCTGGACGCTGTGGCCCGTCATGGCGCTGTTCATGCCCGAGCACGTCTACGGCTTCTCCGCCGGTGACAAGCTGCTGCTCGGCGCCGTCGCAACCCTGGTCGGCGGCCTGGCCCGGATCCCCTACACGCTGGGCATCGCCGCCTTCGGCGGCCGCAACTGGACCGCCTTCTCGGCGTTCGTGCTGCTGATCCCGACGGCAGGCACGACCGTGTTGTTGGCCAATCCCGGTCTGCCGCTGTGGCCGTTCGTGGTGTGCGCCGCGCTGACCGGGCTGGGCGGCGGCAACTACGCGGCCTCGCTCGCCAACGTCAACGCCTTCTACCCGCAGCGGCTCAAGGGGTCGGCGCTGGCCGTCAACGCCGGCGTCGGCAACCTCGGGGTGGCGGTGATCCAGCTCGTCGGGCTGTTGGTGCTCGCCACGGCGGGACACGAGGCGCCGTACTGGGTGTGCGCGGTCTACCTGGTGATGCTCGCGGCGGTCGGGGTCGCGGCGGCGCTCCTGATGGACAACGTCGGCCACGGCACCGAGATCAACACAATGCGCTCGATCCTTTCCGAGCGCGACACCTACGTGATCTCGCTCCTCTACATCTGCACCTTCGGTTCCTGGATCGGGTTCGCGTTCGCCTTCGGCCAGGTGATGCAGGTCAACTTTCTGGCCAACGGCGAAACGGCCAAACACGCGGCGCTGCACGCCGCGCAGGTGGCCTTCGTCGGGCCGCTGCTGGGCTCGCTGGCCCGGATCTACGGCGGCCGGTTGGCCGACCGCAAGGGCGGCAGCCGGGTCACGCTCGGTGTGCTGGCCGGCATGGCTTTGGCCGCCGGATTGCTCGTCGTCATCAGCGCGTTCGACGACCACAACGGCGGGGGTCGCTCGACCAGCATGGTCGGCTACGTCGCCGGGTTCATGGTGCTGTTCGTGTTGTCCGGGATGGGCAACGGCTCGGTGTTCAAGCTCATCCCGTCGGTCTACGAGGCGCGCAGCCGGGAGCTCGCGATGGGTGAGGCGGAGCGCAGGCACTGGGCGCGCGCCAGGGCGGGATCGCTGATCGGCGTCTGCTCGGCGGTCGGCGCGCTCGGCGGCGTGGGCATCAACCTCGCGCTGCGCCAGTCCTACCTCGCCACCGGGACGGAGACGTCCGCGTATTGGGCGTTTCTCGGTTCCTACGTGGTGGCCGGACTCGTCACCTGGCTGGTGTACGCGCGCCGTCCGGCGCTGCCCGTCGACGCGGGCAGTGAGACGGCAGCCGCGCTGGCCCGCGTGTGAGCGCAGCCTCATTGTGGGCAATGCGCAAGCAATTGCCGGGTAACGCAACGGAAATCTGACAGGCATACACAGGAAATATGGGCCAGCCCGACTCCCCGCCGCTGACGGGTTACCGCATCGCGGTGACCTCGAGTCGGCGTTCCGAGGAGCTTTGCGCGCTGCTCAGCCGCCAAGGCGCCGAGGTGTGCAGCGCGCCGGCGATCAACATGATCGCCCTGCCCGACGATGACGAACTGCACAGAAACACCGAGGCGTTGATCGCCGAGCCGCCCGACATCTTGGTCGCGCACACCGGCATCGGGTTCCGCGGCTGGCTGGCCGCGGCCGAAGGCTGGGGGTTGGTCAGCCCGCTGCTCGACGCTTTGTCGAACGCGCGGATCGTCTCGCGCGGCCCGAAGGCCACCGGGGCGCTGCGCGCCGCGGGCCTGCACGAGGAATGGTCACCGGATTCCGAATCCTCGCAGGAAGTGCTGGAATACCTGCAGAAGTCGGGGGTATCGGGGGCGCGGGTGGCGGTCCAACTGCACGGCGCCGCCGATGCGTGGGATCCCTTCCCGGAGTTTCTAGGCGGCCTGCGGCTGGCGGGGGCCGACGTCGTGCCCGTCCGGGTGTACCGGTGGAAGCCAACACCGTTGGGCGGCACGTTCGATCAGCTCGTGATGGGGATCGCGGGCCGGCAGTTCGACGCGGTCACCTTCACGTCGGCGCCCGCGGCCGCGGCCGTGCTGGAGCGCAGCCGCGAGCTCGACGTCGAAGACCAACTGCTGGGGGCCCTGCGCACCGACGTGCACGCGATGTGCGTCGGCCCGGTGACCTCCAAACCGTTGATCCGAAAGGGCGTGCCGACGTCATCGCCGGAGCGAATGCGATTGGGCGCCTTGGCCCGTCATGTCGCCGAGGAACTCCCGCTGCTGGGTTCGTGCACCGTGCGGGCGGCCGGCCACACGGTCGACATCCGCGGCACCTGCGTGCTGGTGGACGGCGCGATCAAGGTGCTCTCGCCCTCCGGCATGGGGATATTGCGGGCGCTGGCGAAACGCCCCGGCGACGTCGTCCCGCGGGCCGACCTGTTACGCGCGCTGCCGGGCAGCAGCAACGACCCGCACGCAGTCGACACCGCAGTGCTGCGGCTGCGAACGGCTTTGGGCGACAAGAACATCATCGCGACGGTGGTCAAGCGCGGCTACCGGCTCGCCACCGAACAACGGGCTGACTCCGCATGGCACTGATCCTGGTTGCGCACGGCACCCGCAGGCCCGAGGGCGTGGCCATGGTCGAAGGCCTTGCCGCGCAAGCAAGTTCGCTGATCGGGCGGCCCGTGGAGGTCGCTTTCGTCGACGTGTTGGGGCCCACCCCCAGCGAGGTGCTGTCGCGGGCGCGGGCCACGGGCCGGCCCGCCATCGTGCTGCCCGCGTTCTTGTCCCGCGGTTATCATGTCCGCGCGGACCTACCGGCCCACGTCGAGCTCAGTGGGCACCCGAACGCCGTGGTCACACCGGCACTGGGCCCCAGCGGTCAAGTCGCCCGAATCGTCGGGGATCAACTGGTCAAATGTGGTTGGCGCCCAGGCGATTCGGTGATCCTTGCGGCGGCGGGCACATCGGACACCCGCGCGCGCGCCGACCTGCACACCACCGCGACGCTGGTGTCGGCGCTGACCGGGGCACGGGTGAGCCTGGCGTTTGCGGTGACGGGGGATCCGCGGCTGCCCGAGGCGGTGGACGAGGCGCGGCGCCGGGCGCGCAGCAGCGATGCGCGCGTCGTGGTCGCCTCGTACCTGCTGGCCGACGGCCTCTTCCAGGAACGGCTGCACGCCTGCGGCGCCGACCTGGTCAGCCAGCCGCTGGGCACCCATCCCAGCCTCGCCCGCCTGATCGCCAATCGCTTCCGCCGGGCCATGCCACCGGCCCTCGCCCGCACCGCCCGGCACGCGTCGCGCCGATCCGGCGCGCAGCGCTTGGTTCACGACCGGGTCATGTGGCCGAATTCCGCAGCCTGAGAATGGCCTGACCGCTTCGGCCACGGGCGCGCCGACGACCGGCGACGCTTGATCTTTGGTCCGATACCGGCGATCCTGGCACCATGCCCCGTCGCGAAGAGCCGTCGCGAGGGCTCCTTGACCCGGTCGCCAAGATGCTGCGGTTGCCCTTCGGCACACCGGAATTCATCGACAAAATCGTCACCGGCGGGGTCAACCAGGTGGGCCGGCAAACGTTGCGCATGCTGATCACCACGTGGGACGCGGCGGGCGGCGGCCCCTTCGCCGCCAGCGCGATAGCGTCCACCGGCATGGCCAAGACCGCCGAGACCGTGCAAAGCATGTTCGTCGGCCCGGTTTTCGGCCCCCTGCTGAAACTGCTTGGGGCGGATAAGGCCGCCACCCGGGCATCGCTGTGCGCCTCGCAGCTCGTGGGCCTCGGCATCATGCGCTACGGCATCCGCTCCGAGCCGCTGCACTCGATGTCGGTCGACGCGATCGTCGACGCCATCGGCCCGACGATGCAGCGCTACCTCGTCGGCGACATCACCCGCTAGGCGGCGATCCGACCGACCTGGACGAAGCCGTCGGCGGTGACGCGCGCCGGGTACACCGGCACCGAATAGTTCGGATCATCCAGGCAGGTACCGTCTTCCAGCGAGAAGGCCTGCTTGAGGATCGGCGATTGCACCGCCACGCGGCCGCCGCGGTCCCCGACGATTCCACGCGAGAGCACCGCCGCGCCGGAGAACGGGTCCACGTTGCCCACGGCGTACACCTCGCCATCGTCCAGCCGGAACAACGCGGCCTGGGAGCCGTCGTCGAGCAGCACGCCGACCCCACGTCCCGGGATCAGGCGGTCGTACTCGCAGGCCGTGGTCCATACCTGAATGTCGTTGAGAAGTGTCATGATTGTTCTCCAGCTCCCGTACGGATCTTCGGCATCCCAATGGACACAGGGATTTTGCGACCGGCGTGTTCGGTGAATTCCACCGTCGAGTCGACGACGTCCGGGGCGTTGACGAACGAGACGAAGCGCGACAGCTTGTCCGGGTCGTCGAGCACGCCCTTCCATTCACACTTGTAGTTCTCCACGTGCCGCTCCATCGCGGCCTCGAATTCCCCGGCCAGCCCCAGCGAGTCCTCGCACACGACCTCGCGGACGTGGTCGAGCCCGCCCTCGAGCGAATCGACCCAGGGCGCCGTGCGCTGCAGCCGGTCGGCGGTCCGGATGTAGTACATGACGAACCGGTCGACGTAGCGGACCAGCGTCTCGGTGTCCAGGTCGCTGGCCAGCAGCTGGGCGTGCTTGGGCGTCATCCCGCCGTTGCCGCCGACGTAGAGGTTCCAGCCCTTTTCGGTGGCGATGACGCCGACGTCCTTGGAGCGCGCCTCGGCACACTCCCGCGCGCAGCCCGAGACGCCCATCTTGATCTTGTGCGGCGCCCGCAGACCCCGGTACCGCAGCTCCAGGTCGATGGCCAACTGCACCGAATCCTGCTGGCCGTAGCGGCACCAGTCGGTGCCGACGCAGCTCTTCACCGTGCGCAGCGCCTTGCCGTAGGCGTGGCCGGACTCCATGCCACCATCGACCAGCCGGCGCCAGATCTCCGGCAACTGGTCCACCCGGGCGCCGAACATGTCGATCCGCTGGCCGCCGGTGATCTTGGTGTAGAGCCCGAAGTCCTGGGCGATCTGGCCGATCAGGATCAGATGCTCGGGCTTGATGTCGCCACCGGGAACCCGCGGCACCACCGAGTAGCTGCCATTCTTCTGGATGTTGGCCAGGAAGTGGTCGTTCGAATCCTGCAGCGAGGCCTGCTCACCCTCGAGGATGTGGTCCGAGCCGGTGGACGCCAGGATGGACGCGACCACGGGTTTGCAGATGTCGCAACCCTTTCCGCGTCCGAAGCGCTCCAGCAGGCCGGAAAAGGTGCGGATCTCGGTGGCCGAGATGATCTCGAAGAGCTCGGCCCGCGACTGGCTGAAGTGCTCGCACAGCGCCTTGGACTGTTCCACGCCCTCGGCTTCCAGCAGCTGCTTGAGCAGCGGCACGCATGACCCACACGAGGTGCCGGCCGCGGTGCACGACTTCAGCGACGGCACGTCGGCGCAGCCGTCGGCGATCGCGCACTTCAGGTCGCCCTTGGTGACGTTGTTGCACGAGCAGATCTGCGCGGAATCCGGCAGCGCGCCGACCCCGAGCGCCGGCGCCTCGCCGGATACCGGCGCGATCAGTGCGAGCGGATCGCCGGGCAACTCGCTGCCGACCATCGGCCGCAGCACCCCGTACGCCGAGGCGTCGCCCACCAGGACCCCGCCGAGCAGGGTCTTCGCGTCGTCGGACAACACCAGCTTGGCGTAGGTCCGCTTGACCGCGTCGTTGATCGCGACCTCGAGGCAGTTCTCGGTGACCCCCATCGCGTCGCCGAAGCTTGCGACGTCGACGCCGAGCAGCTTGAGCTTGGTCGACAGGTCGGCCTCGCCGAACTCGGCGGCACCGTCCAGCAGGCGATCGGCCACCACCTCGGCGGAGGTGTAGCCGGGACCCACCAGGCCGTAACAGCGACCCTGGATCGCGGCGACCTCGCCGACCGCGTAGATGTCCGGATCGCTTGTGCGGCATGCCAAGTCGGTGAGCACACCGCCGCGTTCGGCAAGCTCCAAGCCCGCCGCCCTGGCCAGTTCGTCGCGCGGCCGGATGCCGGCCGCGAAGATGACCAGCCCGGCGTCGATGACCTCGCCGTCGGTCAGGCGCACCCGCACCGACGACACCCCGTCCGAGTGGTCGATCGCCTCGATCGATTCGGTACCGGTGCCCACATGGACCGCGATGCCCAGCTCACCGATCATCTTGGCCAGCAAGGCGCCGCCGCCCTCGTCGATCTGCTGGGCCATCAACCGCGGCATCATCTCGACGACGTGCGTCTGCAAACCGAACTGGCGCAGCGCATTAGCGGCTTCCAGACCCAGCAGGCCGCCGCCGATCACCACGCCCGCGGGGGCGCGACCGGCGTCTACCGTCCGCTGGGCGTCGGCCCGGATGGCGTCGAGGTCGTCCAGCGTGCGGTATACGTGGCACGCCGGCAGGTCGTGGCCCGGCACCGGCGGGACGAAAGCATACGACCCGGTGGCCAGCACCAGCGTGTCGTAGCCGTGCCGCTGCCCGTCGGCCGTCACCACCGCCTTCGCGTCGCGGTCGATTTTGGTAACGCGAGCATTCAGTACCAATCGAACCTGTTCGTCACCCGCGTAGTCGTTGCCCGGCAGCGCCAGCAGCTTGCGGTCCCAGCTTTCGGTGTACGAGGTCAGCCCGACGCGGTCGTAAGCCGCGTCCGCCTCCTCGGCGAAAACCGTGATACGCCACAATCCTTCGGTGTCGCGCGCGCGGAGCGCCTCGACCAGCCGGTGCCCCACCATGCCGTGCCCGACTACGACAATGTGACGGCCCGCACAGTGCGCGCGCGAAATCCCGTCTGCAGCCATGGCTTTGAGATTAGCGGCCGGAAATTACCGCGATTTCGCTCAATGTGACGGTCCTATGACGAGGATCTCACAACTCACAGGGGGCCTTGTGAATATTCGTTCGCCCACGGCGAACGCCTAGGTGGAACTTTAGCGTGGTCGACTCATGTTTCCTCTTGTAGCCGGCCAGAAGGGCGCCGGACACAGCAAACCCACAACAAAGCTCAAGGAAGCACAAGGAGATCGCCATGAGTAACGTCGCATTGTGGTCGCGGCCAGCCTGGAACACCGACCGGTGGTTGCGCGACTTCTTCGGCCCCGCCGCCGCATCGGATTGGTACAAGCCGGTGACCAGCGGTTTCAACCCCGCCGCGGAGATCGTCAAGGACGGCGAGGACGCGATCGTACGGGTCGAACTCCCCGGCGTTGACGTCGAGAAGGACGTCAACGTGGAGGTGGACCGCGGCCGCCTCGTCATCCACGGCGAACGCCGGGATGAGCACTCGGAGGAGAAGGACGGGCGCACCCTGCGCGAGGTCCGGTACGGCTCCTTCCGCCGGTCCTTCGCCCTGCCCGCCCACGTCACGGGAGACGCGATCACGGCTTCCTACGACGCCGGGGTCCTCACCGTGCGGGTCACCGGCGCCTACGCCGGCAGCCAGGCGCAGCGCATCGAGATCACCAAGTAAAAAGTAGGCAACGAGCCGGCGGGGTCAGTGGCCCCGCCGGATTCGCTTGCGCCACAGCGTGTTCGGCGCGGATCAGCCCCAGCGGGCCAGCAGTTCCTTCGCCCGGCCGCCCAGCGCGGCCTGAAAGAACGGGCCGAAGCTGATTCGCGCCACGCCCAGCGGCCCGAACGTCGACGGGTCGTCCTGGTCGGGCAGCGCGATCGCGTTGACCGGCAGCGGCAGCTCTGCGGCCAAGCGGCGCAAGGTATCCGGGTCGTGGCGACCGACCGGGTACAACACGTCGGCGCCCGCGTCCGCCGCCTGGGTCAGCCGCGCGACGGCCCTGTCGACCCGGTCCGACGCGTCACCGTCCTGGCGCAGGAACAGGTCCGTGCGGGCGTTGATCACGACGTGCACCCCGGCCGCGTCGGCGGCCGACCGCAACGCCCCCACCAGTTCGGCGTGCTCGCCGGCGGACCGCAGCCGCTTGCCCTCGGAGTGCACGGTGTCCTCGATGTTGAGGCCGACCGCGCCGACGCCCAGCAGGCCGTCGATCAGGCGCTCGGCGGCGAGCCCGTAGCCGGATTCGACGTCGACCGACACCGGGGCGTCGACCGCGTCGGTGATCTGGGAGACGCGCGTCAGCACGTCGTCGAACGACATGCCCTCCCCGTCCGGTTTGCCGATCGAGTCCGCCAGTGGGTGGCTGCCCACCGTCAGGGCGGCGAAACCCGCGTCGACTGCGAGGCGGGCCGACCACGCGTCCCACACGGTCGGCAGGATCACCGGGTCGCCGGGCCGATGCAGAGCGAGCAGCGCCGTGGCCCGCTCGGCGACGGTTTGACCGCTCATGAGGTGTTTGCTCCTCGATCGCCCGAAGTGTTCCGTCTGACATCAAGGCTGTGCGGTGGATAGTATTCGGAAGCGTACTGTGATCCGTAACACCGTCTGCCCGAGGAGATCCGTTGAGCACCACGACTGAACTCGCCGAACTTCACGACCTGATCGGCGGCCTGCGGAGGTGCGTGGGCTCGTTGAAGAGTCGATACGGCGACAGCCCCGCGATGCGGCGGATCGTGATCGATGCCGACCGGATCCTCTCCGACGTCGAACTGCTCGACACCGACGTGTCCGAATTGGACTTGGCGCGCGCCACCGTGCAGCAGTCCGGCGAGAAGATCGTCATTCCCGACACCCAGTACGACAGCGACTTCTGGCGCGATGTCGACGACGAGGGTGTCGGGGGTCACAGCAGGTCCTGACAACCGCGGACAACCCAAGCCCCCCGGAAATGAGGGGGTGCTCTCTGTGTACCCTTCGACCAACAGCCCGTTCGAAGAGGAACACTAGATGAGCGCACCCACGGCGAACCGTCCTGCGTCAGGTGTCTTTTCACCCGCGCGCGCCCGCATCCCGCAACGCACCCTACGCACCGACCGGTGGTGGATGTCGCCGCTGCGGATCGACTTGGGCTTCGCCGCCTTCCTCATCTACGCGACCGCGCGCGCGTTCCAGCAGGATTACTTCTTCGTCCCCAAGTACCACTACCTGACGCCGTTCTACTCACCCTGCGTGAGCAAGGCCTGCGGCGAGGCCGGCGACTTCTGGCCCCAGATCTTGCCCGACGTGTGGTGGTTGCCGTACGCGGCGCTGACCCTGCCGTTCCTGCTGCTGTTCCGGCTCACCTGCTATTACTACCGCGGCGCCTACTACCGGACGGTGTGGCAGTCCCCCAGCGCCTGCGCGGTGGCCGAGCCGCGTGTCCACTACACCGGCGAGACCAGGTTCCCCCTGATCGTCCAGAACAGCCACCGGTACTTCTTCTACATCGCGGGCATCATCTCGGTGATCAACACCTACGACGCGATCATCGGTTTCCACTCCGACTCGGGCCCGCACGGCTTCGGGTTCGGCCTCGGCAACCTGATCATGGTGGGCAACGTCATCATGCTGTGGGTCTACACGCTGTCCTGCCATTCCTGCCGGCACGTCACCGGCGGGCGGCTCAAGCACTTCTCCAAGCACCCTGTGCGGTACTGGATCTGGACCCAGGTCAGCAAGATCAACACCCGGCACAAGCTGTACGCCTGGGTCACGCTGGGCACCCTGATGCTCACCGACTTCTACATCGCGCTGGTGGCCAGCAACACCATCCCTGACCTGAGATTTGTTGGCTGAGAAGCCATTCGAACAACAATTCCGGACTTAGCTAGCGAGGGTTTTCATGGTTGAGGTCGAGCGGCATGGCTACGACGTAGTCGTCATCGGCGCCGGCGGCGCGGGGCTGCGCGCGGTCATCGAGGCGCGGGAACGCGGCCTCAAGGTCGCGGTGGTGTGCAAGTCGCTGTTCGGCAAGGCCCACACGGTGATGGCCGAGGGCGGGTGCGCGGCGTCGATGGGCAACACCAACCCCAAGGACAACTGGAAGACCCACTTCGGCGACACGATGCGCGGTGGGAAGTTCCTCAACAACTGGCGGATGGCCGAGCTGCACGCCAAGGAGGCGCCGGACCGCGTCTGGGAGCTGGAAACCTATGGGGCGCTGTTCGATCGCCTCAAGGACGGCAAGATCAGCCAGCGCAACTTCGGCGGGCACACCTACCCGCGCCTGGCGCACGTCGGTGACCGCACCGGCCTGGAGCTGATCCGGACCATGCAGCAGAAGATCGTCTCGTTGCAGCAGGAGGATTTCGCCGAGCTCGGCGACTACGAGGCGCGGATCAAGGTGTTCGCCGAGTGCACCATCACCGAACTGGTCAAGGACGGTGACGCGATCGCCGGCGCGTTCGGCTACTGGCGCGAGACGGGTCAGTTCGTCCTGTTCGAGGCGCCCGCGGTGGTGCTCGCCACCGGCGGCATCGGCAAGTCGTTCAAGGTCACCTCGAACTCGTGGGAGTACACCGGCGACGGGCACGCGCTGGCGCTGCGGGCGGGTGCGTCGCTGATCAACATGGAGTTCGTCCAGTTCCACCCGACGGGCATGGTGTGGCCGCCCAGCGTGAAGGGGATCCTCGTCACCGAGGGCGTCCGCGGTGACGGCGGGGTGCTGAAGAACTCCGACAACAAGCGGTTCATGTTCGACTACATCCCACCGGTGTTCAAGGGCCAGTACGCCGAGACCGAACAAGAGGCCGACCAGTGGCTCAAGGACAACGACTCGGCCCGCCGCACCCCCGACCTGCTGCCCCGCGATGAGGTCGCGCGCGCGATCAACTCGGAGGTCAAGGCCGGCCGCGGCAGCCCGCACGGCGGCGTGTTCCTCGACATCGCGTCCCGGCTGACGCCCGAGGAGATCAAGCGGCGCCTGCCGTCGATGTACCACCAGTTCAAGGAGCTGGCCGGCGTCGACATCACCAAGGAGCCGATGGAAGTCGGGCCCACCTGCCACTACGTGATGGGCGGCGTCGAGGTCGACGCCGACACCGGCGCGGCCACCGTGCCGGGCCTGTTCGCCGCGGGCGAGTGCTCCGGCGGCATGCACGGCTCCAACCGGCTGGGCGGCAACTCGCTTTCGGACCTGCTGGTCTTCGGCCGGCGCGCCGGCCTGGGCGCGGCCGACTACGTGCGGGCGCTGAGCAGCCGTCCGACGATCTCGGCCGAGGCCGTCGAGACCGCGGCGCAGCGGGCGCTGTCCCCCTTCGAGGCACCGCCCAACGGCGCCCCGGCGGAGAACCCCTACACGCTGCAGCTCGAGCTGCAGCAGTCGATGAACGATCTGGTCGGCATCATCCGCAAGGCGGACGAGGTGTCCGAGGCGCTGGCCCGGCTCGACAATCTGCGCGAGCGGTTCAAGAACCTGCACGTGGACGGCGGACGGCGGTACAACCCGGGCTGGAACCTGGCCATCGACCTGCGCAACATGCTGCTGGTCAGCGAGTGCGTCGCCAAGGCGGCGCTGGAGCGCACCGAAAGCCGCGGCGGCCACACCCGCGACGACCATCCGTCGATGGATTCGTCGTGGCGCAAGGTGCTGCTGGTCTGCCAGGCCGCCGGCGGCGACGAGGTGATCCCGGACATCAGCATCACCCGCAAGGATCAGGTGCCGATGCGATCCGATCTGCTGGAGCTCTTCGAGATCTCCGAGCTGGAGAAGTACTACACCGACGATGAGCTGGCCGAGCATCCAGGACGGAGAGGCTAATGACCTACAACGCGACCATGCGTGTGTGGCGCGGTGACGATGCCGACGGCGCGCTGCAGGACTTCACGGTGGAGGTCAACGAGGGCGAGGTGGTGCTCGACATCATCCATCGCCTGCAACAGACCCAGACGCCCGACCTCGCGGTGCGGTGGAACTGCAAGGCGGGCAAGTGCGGTTCCTGCTCGGCGGAGATCAACGGCGTCCCGCGGTTGCTGTGCATGACCCGGATGTCGACATTCGCCGAGGACGAGGTGGTGACGGTGACGCCGCTGCGGACGTTCCCGGTGATCCGCGACCTGGTCACCGACGTCTCCTTCAACTACGAGAAGGCCCGCGAGATCCCCGCCTTCGCGCCGCCGAAGGACCTGCAGCCCGGCGAGTACCGGATGGCCCAGGAGGACGTGCAGCGCTCGCAGGAGTTCCGTAAGTGCATCGAGTGCTTCCTGTGCCAGAACGTGTGCCACGTGGTCCGCGACCACGAGGAGAACAAGAAGGCGTTCGCCGGACCGCGCTTCCTGATGCGGATCGCCGAACTCGAGATGCATCCGCTGGACACGATGGACCGGCGCAACCAGGCGCAGGAGCAACACGGCCTCGGCTACTGCAACATCACCAAGTGCTGCACCGAGGTCTGCCCCGAGAACATCAAGATCACCGACAACGCGCTGATCCCGATGAAAGAGCGGGTCGCGGACCGCAAATACGACCCGGTGGTGTGGCTGGGCAACAAGCTGTTCCGGCGCTGACCGGGCGTTAGCCCGTCCGAGGCGCCGGGTACCCGCATAGCAACCCAACCTGAAGGCAGCGTGGGAGATATGCGAGAAACCACCAGCGTCAATGAAATTCGAACGGCGATCCGGGAGCTCTCGGCCCGCGCCGACCTTGCGCACAAGGAAGGCCGGGACGACGACGCCGCCGAGATCGAGCAGCGGATAGCGGGCTTCCGGGCGGAGCTCGGCCGCCGCCCGTAGCGGTGTTCAGGCGCCGAGGCGCCGAAACACGCTGCGATGGAACACGATCGGCGCGACGTCGGCGTCGATGGTGACTTCGTTGACCCGGAGCACCACGATGGTGTGATCCCCGGCCGGGATCAGCTGTTCGATCGCGCTCTCCAGCCACAGGCCGGTGCCCTTGATGAACACCGCGCCGCTCTCCCGGGATTCCGTCTCCAGGCCGGCGAACCGGTCGCCGGTCTTGGCGGCCAGCGTTCGCGCCGCCTCGTCATGGGCCTCGCCGAGCACGCTGATGCCCAGCATGGGCAGGTCTTTGAGCTTGGGCCACGTCGTCGACGTGTTCTGCACGCAGAACGACACGAGCGGCGGGTCCAGTGAGACGGGCACAAAGGTACTGGCCGCCAGGCCCTCCCGGGTGCCCTGGACTTCGGCGGCGATGGCCACCACCCCCGAGGGGAAGTGGCCGAAGGCCTCGCGAAGTGTGGACGGTGTCAGGTTCGTGTGCGAGTTCACCGGAATTCATTCGCCCCTTGAGCCGAGAACGGGATTCTCGTCCCCGACCCTACCTGCCGAATACCCGTGCGCTGAAGCCACATCGGGGTGCGCGCGCAACCGGCTCTTCCAAGCGTTGCGGCCGTAGACGGAGAAGATGGGATCCGCCGGGTCGGCCACGCGGCCGGCACGCGCCCGCAGTTCCGGGGGCAGCGTCAACACGGGGATCTGTGCGTCCAGGCGCGGGTTGAAGAAGTACGGCACCGAGATGCGATCCGCCCGCTGCCCGTCCAGGGTCACCCGGTGCTCGGTGGCCCGCAGGTAGCCCCCGGTCGCCACCTCGAGCAGCTCACCGATGTTGATGACGAATGCGCCGTCGGTGGGCGGCACGTCGATCCACTCCCGGGCGCCGGGCCGGCGGACCTGCAGACCGCTGCTGCCCGGCTCGGCCAGCAACAGCGTCAGCACTCCGGAGTCCTTGTGCGGGCCCACGCCCTGCGGCGAGGCCGCGCTTCGCGGATAGCGCACGATCTTGATCAGGGTGGCGGGCGTCTCGGCGAAGGCCGGCTCGAACACGCCCGGCGGACTGCCCAGGGAGGCCGCCCAGTGCCGGAGCAGGGTGCGGGCCACCCCGGACAGCGCGGCGTCCCAGTCGGCGATGATGCCGGGCAGCTCGGGCAATGACGCCGGCCACTGGTTGGGCCCCTGCAACCACAGGTAGTCGGGCCTGCCGGGGCCGCCGACCGGGGCGCGTTCCGGCCCGATGTCGATCTGCTCCCGCCAGTCCACCCGGCCGCGGGTCAGCTCGCCACCCAGCTGGGTATAGCCGCGGAAATGCGGGCTACGGACCATGGCGACCGCGTCCTTCTCGGCGTCGGAGAGCTCGAACAGCCTGCGTGCCGCCTCCAGCAGCCTGCGGGAGAGCTCGCCGGGCACACCGTGGCCGGTCAGGTAGAAGAAGCCCACCTCGTGCGCGGCCTCGCGCAACCCCCGCCGCAATTCGGCCGCCGACGTGCGCAGATCCACTACGGGCAGGGAGGTGATGCATCCCATAGTTTGAGATCCGTTTCGTTATCGCCGCAGGTCAGGCCCACCGCGCGGGCTTCCCAACCGGTTGGTTAATTAGACGATGAAATTTAGCTCACATTGACTTGCGTTGAACTGTCCGAGAGCGATATTTTAGCGGTGTTACTGGTGGGTAACTTAGAAGTAGTACCCAACCACAAGGTGGCATTCTCAACGAGGAGGAACCGTAGTGAGCCACTACAAGAGCAACGTCCGTGACCAGGTCTTCAACCTGTTCGAGGTCTTGGGCGTTGAAAAGGCTTTGGGCGCCGGCGACTACAGCGATCTGGACGTCGACACCGCGCGCGAGATGTTGTCAGAGATCAGCCGGCTGGCCGAGGGGCCCATCGCCGAGTCGTTCGTCGAGGGTGACCGCAACCCGCCGGTCTTCGACCCGAAGACCCACTCGGTGACGCTGCCGGAGTCCTTCAAGAAGTCGGTGCGCGCCGTCACCGAGGCCGGTTGGGACAAGGTCGGCATCGACGAGGTCCTCGGCGGCATGCCGATGCCCCGGGCCCTGGTGTGGGCGCTGCACGAGCACCTGCTCGGCGCGAACCCCGCTGTCTGGATGTACGGCGGCGGCGCCGGGTTCGCCAACATCCTCTACCACCTCGGTACCGAGGAGCAGAAGAAGTGGGCCGTGATCTGCGCCGAGCGCGGATGGGGTTCCACCATGGTGCTGACCGAGCCGGACGCCGGTTCCGACGTCGGTGCGGGCCGCACCAAGGCGATCAAGCAGGACGACGGCTCGTGGCACATCGAGGGCGTGAAGCGGTTCATCACCTCGGCCGACTCCGGCGACCTGTTCGAGAACATCTTCCACCTGGTGCTTGCGCGTCCCGAGGGCGCGGGTCCGGGCACCAAGGGCCTGTCGCTGTTCTTCGTGCCCAAGTTCCTGTTCGATTTCGAGACCGGCGAGCTGGGCGAGCGCAACGGCGTCTTCGTGACCAACGTCGAGCACAAGATGGGCCTGAAGGTTTCGGCCACCTGTGAGCTGTCCTTCGGCCAGCACGACGTGCCCGCCAAGGGCTGGCTGGTCGGCGAGGTGCACAACGGCATCGCGCAGATGTTCGAGGTCATCGAGCAGGCCCGCATGATGGTCGGCACCAAGGCCATCGCCACCCTGTCGACGGGCTACCTGAACGCGCTCGAGTACGCCAAGTCGCGCGTGCAGGGCGCCGACATGACCCAGATGACGGACAAGACCGCCCCGCGGGTGACCATCACGCACCACCCCGACGTACGCCGGTCGCTGATGACCCAAAAGGCCTACGCCGAGGGTCTGCGTGCGCTGTACCTCTACACCGCGACCTACCAGGACGCGGCGGTCGCCGAGGCGGTGCACGGCGTCGACGCCGAGCTGGCCGTGAAGGTCAACGACCTGATGCTGCCGGTGGTCAAGGGTGTCGGTTCCGAGCAGGCCTACGCCAAGCTGACCGAGAGCCTGCAGACCTTCGGTGGATCCGGCTTCCTGCAGGACTACCCGATCGAGCAGTACATCAGGGACGCCAAGATCGACTCCCTCTACGAGGGCACCACGGCCATCCAGGCGCAGGACTTCTTCTTCCGCAAGATCGTCCGCGACAAGGGTGTGGCGCTGGCCCACGTGTCGGGTGAGATCCAGAAGTTCGTGGACAGCGAGTCCGGCAACGGCCGGCTGAAGTCCGAGCGCGAGCTGCTGGCGAAGGCCCTGGCCGACGTCCAGGCGATGGCGGCCACGCTGACCGGCTACCTGATGGCGGCGCAGGAGGACGTGACCAGCCTCTACAAGGTGGGCCTGGGATCGGTGCGCTTCCTGATGAGTGTCGGCGACCTCGTCATCGGCTGGTTGCTGCAGCAGCAGGCCGCGGTGGCCGTGCAGGCGCTGGACGCCGGCGCCAGCGGCGACGAGCGGTCCTTCTACGAGGGCAAGGTCGCGGTGGCCTCGTTCTTCGCGAAGAACTTCCTGCCGCTGCTGGCCAGCACCCGCGAGGTGATCGAGACGCTGGACAACGACATCATGGAGCTCGACGAAGCCGCCTTCTGACAGGCAGATCAAAAGCCCCGCTTCCGAAATGGGAGCGGGGCTTTTGATTGGGCGCGGTCAATCGGGCACAGACGGGCATACAAAAAGGCCGCCGCTGGATCCCCTCACTCCAGCGGCGGCCCTTCTCGTACGCCCGTCCACGCCGACCGGCGGCCGTTTCAGGGATGCCCCGTATTGCCGTCGGGGTCGGGGGGTCAGACCACAACACGGGGTCATCCGCGCATACGGTTACCCAGCCGCCGGAGTTACTAACCCGCTGTGACCGATTTCATGGAACCGCCCACCCGGCGGGGCGCTCAGGCCTCGAGGATCGCGGCCACGCCCTGGCCGCCGGCGGCGCAGATGGACACCAGCGCACGCAGCGGCTTGGCCGCACCCTTCTGCTCCGCCTTCTTCTGGGCGAGCTGCTTGGCCGCCTGGGCCAGGATCCGCCCGCCGGTGGCGGCGAAGGGGTGCCCGGCCGCCAACGACGAGCCGTTCACGTTGAGCTTGGACCGGTCGATCGAGCCGAGCGCGGCGTCGAGGCCCAGCCGCTCCTTGCAGTAGTCCTCCGACTCCCACGCCTGCAGGTGCGCCAGCACCACCGAGGCGAACGCCTCGTGGATCTCGTAGAAGTCGAAGTCCTGCAGGCTCAGGCCGTTGCGGGCCAGCAGCCGCGGCACCGCGTAGGTGGGCGCCATCAGCAGGCCGTCGCGGCCGTTGACGTAGTCCACGGCCGCCGTTTCCGCGTCCACCAGGAAGGCCAGCGGCGTCAGCGAGTGGGCGGCCGCCCACTCCTCGGAGGCCAGCAGCGCGACCGAGGCACCGTCGGTCAGCGGGGTGGAGTTGCCGGCCGTCATCGTCGCGTCCCCGGACTTCACGCCGAACACCGGCTTGAGCTTCGCCAGCTTCTCCGCCGACGAGTCCGGACGCAGGTTGTCGTCGCGGTACAGCCCGAGGAACGGGGTGACGAGGTCGTCGAAAAAGCCGCGATCGTAGGCGGCGGCCATGTTGCGGTGGCTGGCCGCGGCCAGCTCGTCCTGGTCGACGCGCTTGATGCCCATCTGCTTGGCGGTGATCGCCTGGTGCTCGCCCATGGACAGCCCGGTGCGCGGCTCGCTGTTGACCGGGATCTGGATGCCCAGGTTGGCGGGCAGCGTGCCCACCAGCCTCAGCCGCTGGACGTTGGACTTGGACCGGCGCAACTTGAGCAGCGTGCGGCGCAGGTTGTCACCCAGGGCGATCGGCGGGTCCGAGGTGGTGTCCACCCCGCCGGCGGCGGCGACGTCGTACCGGCCGGACGCGATGCCGTCGGCCGCGGCGATGGCCGCCTGCAGCCCGGTCCCGCACGCCTGCTGCAGGTCGAACGCCGGCGTGTACGACGACAGCTCGGAGCCCAGCACGCACTCGCGGGTGAGGTTGAAGTCACGGCTGTGCTTGAGCACGGCGCCGCCGACCACCACGCCCAGCCGCTCGCCGGCCAGCCCGAACCGGTCCACCAGCCCGCCCAGGGCGGCGGTGAACATGTCCTGGTTGGACGCCTCGGCATACGCGCCGTCGGACCGGGCGAACGGGATGCGGTTGCCGCCCAGCACGGCGACGGGTCGCCGCTGCGAAATGCGCTGGTTGCTTGCCTCGGAACTTGCAGGGGCCACTGTCTTCTCCGTGTATCTGCCGTCTGTCGGTTTTGGTATGCCCGTCTGGGGCCATACTACCCACTGTTCTTACTCTGAAGTAAGTTCGTCCCCGATACGGTTGTGCTGTAGGCACACCCCGACTTCGCACGCTCATGGAAGGTAGCTCCGGTGGCTCCCAAGGTCTCGTCCGATCTGTTCTCTCAGGTTGTCAATTCCGGTCCTGGATCGTTTCTCGCCAAGCAGCTCGGGGTTCCGCAGCCCGAGACGCTGCGCCGCTACCGGCCCGGTGATCCGCCCCTGGCCGGCGCGCTGCTGATCGGCGGTGAGGGGCGGATCGTCGAGCCGCTGCGCGCCGCCCTGGACAAGGACTACGACCTGGTCGGCAACAATCTCGGCGGACGCTGGGCCGACCAGTTCGGCGGCCTGGTGTTCGACGCCACCGGGATCACCTCGCCGGAGGGCCTTCGGGGGCTGTACGAGTTCTTCACGCCGCTGCTGCGCAACCTGGGCCACTCCGCGCGGGTCGCGGTGGTCGGCACCACGCCCGACGCCGCCGCCAGCCCGCACGAGCGGATCGCGCAGCGCGCGTTGGAGGGGTTCACCCGTTCGCTGGGCAAGGAGCTGCGCAACGGCACCACGGTGGCGCTGGTGTATGTGTCGCCCGACGCCAAACCGGCTGCGACGGGCCTGGAATCGACCATGCGGTTCATCCTGTCGGCCAAGTCGGCCTACGTCGACGGCCAGGTGTTCTACGTCGGCGAGGCCGACTCCACCCCGCCGGCCGACTGGGAGCAGCCGCTGGACGGCAAGGTGGCCATCGTGACCGGCGCGGCCCGCGGCATCGGCGCGACGATCGCGGAGGTGTTCGCCCGCGACGGCGCCCGCGTCGTCGCTATCGACGTCGAATCGGCCGCCGAGGCGCTGGCCGAGACGGCCAGCCGGGTCGGGGGCACCGCGCTGTGGCTCGACGTCACCGCGGACGACGCCGTGGACAAGATCACCGAGCACCTGCAAGAGCACCACGACGGGCACGCCGACGTGCTGGTCAACAACGCCGGCATCACCCGCGACAAGTTGCTTGCCAACATGGACGACGCCCGCTGGGACGCGGTGCTGGCCGTCAATCTCCTTGCGCCGCTTCGGCTTACCGAAGGACTGGTGGGCAACGGCACCATCGGCGAAGGGGGCCGGATCGTCGGGCTGTCCTCGATGGCCGGCATCGCCGGCAACCGCGGGCAGACCAACTACGCCACCACCAAGGCCGGGATGATCGGTCTCACCCAGGCGCTGGCGCCGGAGCTGTACGCCAAGGGCATCACGATCAACGCCGTCGCGCCGGGTTTCATCGAGACCCAGATGACGGCCGCCATCCCGCTGGCCACCCGCGAGGTAGGCCGGCGGATGAATTCGCTGCTGCAGGGTGGCCAGCCCGTCGACGTCGCCGAGGCCATCGCCTACTTCGCCAGTCCGGCCTCGAATGCGGTGACGGGCAACGTCATCCGCGTCTGCGGCCAGGCCATGCTGGGCGCATAGGCCTGAGGAGATCGCGATGAATCAGCCAAGCGGCCTGAAGAACATGCTGCGCGCGGCGGCCGGTGCGCTGCCGCTGGTGTCCCGTGGCAATCAGCTGCCCACGCGCACGGTGACCATCGAGGAATTGCCCATCGACCAGGCGAACGTGGCCGAGTACGCGGCGGTCACCGGCCTGCGCTACGGCAACGACGTGCCGCTGACCTATCCGTTCGCGTTGACGTTCCCCACGATGATGTCGCTGGTGACCGGGTTCGACTTTCCTTTCGCCGCAATGGGTTCGGTGCACATGGAGAACCACATCACGCAGTACCGGCCGATCGCGGTCACCGACACCGTCGGTGTGCAGGTGCACGCGGAGAACCTGCGCGAGCACCGCAAGGGCCTGCTGGTCGACCTGGTGACCGACGTGAACGTCGGCAACGACACCGCGTGGCATCAGGTGACGACCTTCCTGCACCAGCAGCGCACCAGCCTGTCCGACGAGCCCAAGCCGGCGCCACAGAAACAGCCCAAGCTGCCGCCGCCCAGCACCGTCGTGCGCGTCAGCCCCGGCCTGATCCGGCGCTATGCCGCGGTCAGTGGCGACCACAACCCGATCCACACCAACCCGATCGCGGCCAAGCTGTTCGGCTTCCCCACCGTCATTGCGCACGGAATGTTCAGCGCCGCAGCGGTATTGGCTAACGTCGAAGCGCGGCTGCCGGACGCGGTGAAGTATTCCGTGCGGTTCGGCAAGCCGCTGGTACTGCCGGCCACCGCGGGGCTCTACGTCGACGAAACCCATGACGGCTGGGACATCTCGCTGCGCAACATCGCCAAGGGCTATCCGCACCTGACCGGGACGGTTCGGGCGCTCTAGTTCCAGCGGTTCTAGCCCGAATGCGTCGGGCCGCGGCCGTTGGCAAGGACTTTCAGCCCGTGCGCCCCGGTCGCGGTCAGCAGGAACAGAAGAAACAGCCACAGCGGCGGCCGGGCGAGCTCCCAGACGAAGATCGCCGCCCAGATCGGTGAGCCCTGCGTCACCGCGAGCACACCGGCGGCGCCGGCCAGCGATACCGCCGGCACGTGCAAGTGCGTCCCGACCGCCCAGTTGATCGCGAGCACCAGCGCAGCCCCCGCGGCCGCGCCGGTGGCCAGTGACGGCGTCAGCATCCCGCCGGCCCCGCCGGCGCGCAGGAACAGCGCGGTCAGCAGGGGTTTCAACGCGAGGATCGCGAGCGCCGACAACAGCGTCATGCCGCTGGCCAGGCTGACCGTCAGGATGCTTCGGCCGTTGCCGGGCAGTTCGGGCCACCAGTGCGAGCAGATGCCCATCACCAGCCCGGCGGCCCCGAGCGCGGGGACCAGCACCCAGTTCCGCATCGGCTTGGCCGGCCGGGCCGCCGCCATCAACCGGTTGAACGCCAGCCCCACCGCGAGCGCGACCGGCGCCAGCAGCAGCCCGTGCGCGGTCAGCAGGTAGGTGGACTCCCCGATCGGCCACTGCAGGTTCGGTTCGTCGCGGGTGATGGCCGAACCGACGGCGACCGCCAGGCTGGAGGAGATGAACGCCGCGCCCACCGCCCGCGGCTGCCAGGTGTTGAGCAGGATCCGCACCGAGAACAGCGCACCCGCCAGCGGAACGGCGTAGACCGCGCCCAGCCCGGCGCCGGCCGCACAGGCCAGCAGCACCTCGCGGTCGCGCGGCGACAGCCGCCTGAGCCAGGCGGTCCCGAAATCACCGAGGGCCGCGGCGAATTGGCGCGGGGCCCCTTCCCGGCCCAGCGACGCGCCCGACCCGACGAGCAGCACCTGCAGCATGGCGTCCAGGCTCCACGCCAGCCGCGGTATCCGCTCTCGGCTCGAGATGGTCTCGGCCATGGGCGGAACGTCGGTCCGGCTCCGCAGGAGCCACCAGCCGATCGCCGCCAGCGCGCCGCCGATCATCGGTCCCACGGCCCGGCGCACCGGGCTGCTGGCCGCGACCCCGGCGAGCAGCGCCCCGAAGGAGTAGTTGTACGTGACGTGCTGGACGAAGCGCAGCACGAACGTCGTCGCCAGCCCGGCCACGCCGGCCAGCAGTCCGACGATGATTACGGCGCAGAAGAAGTCGACGTTGCGGCGGGCGGGCGGTCGAGCCACATCACGAATCTAGGGGTTAGCGCTTGGCGGCGCCGCTCCCGCCCTTCTTGGGCAGAGCGGCGGCCGCGGCCTCCCGCTCCCCCGGTGCGCCCCGGAGGCCGTGCCAGAACAGGTTGATCATCATCTCGGCCGCCTCGTCGGCGTCGATGTCCCCGGTGGACAGCTGGTTGGCCGTCGCCTCGCCGGCGCCCACCAGCGCGACGGCCATCATCTCGTGTTCGCGTTCGGTCCGCGGGGTGCGGCTGCCGGCCCGCACCAGCCCGGCGACGAGCTCGATGATCTGTTCACGCCCCTCGCGCACCATGTGCGCGAACGCCTGCGAGCTGGTGGCCTGGGTGTACATCACGATCCACGACGCCCGGTTGGCGTCGATGTAGCGCATGAACGCCACGATCGTGTTGCGCAGCAGGTCTTTCGGGCTTTGGCTGAAGTCGATGTCGGCGCGGACCGCGTCGATGAAGCGGCCCATTTCCCGGTTCAGGCAGGCGCCGAAAAGGTCCTCCTTGGAGCCGTAGTACAGATACAGCATCGGCTTGGAGATCTGCGCCGCGGCGGCGATCGCGTCCATGGAGGTCTCGTGGTAGCCGTTGACCGAAAACATCTGGACGGCGGCGTCGAGCATTTGTTGCTCGCGGACGGCCCGCGGTAACCGCTTGGTGCCACCCGCCATCGCTCGCCTCTCTAGCTCGTCTATCTGACTCCAGAGTAAGCAACGCGCGGTGACCGCACACGCGTTAGTGGCCGACCCGCTAGTGGCCGCACGCTGGGCTGCGGCCCTTCATCGTCGCCACCCGCCCCAGCGCGTCGTCGACCCGCTGCCCGGGCAGTTCGCCGGCGGCCACGGCCTTCTGCAGCCGGTCAAGGACCGCGGGCACCTCGTCCGTGGTGACCCACAGCGCGACGTCGGTGCCGGCCTGCAGGGTGCGCAGCACCGCCTCGGCGACGCCGTACCGGTCGGAGATGGCGCCCATGCTGGACAGGTCGTCGGTGAACACCGGGCCGTTGAACGGCGGGGCGCCATAGCCGACGCCGTCGCGCAGCAGTCGCACCGCCGCGGCGCTCAGGCTCGCCGGGTCGTCACCGGTCAGCCCGGGCACCTGCAGGTGACCCAGCATCACCGCGACCGGGGCCGCGGTCACCAGCGTCCGGTAGGGCACCAGGTCGACGCCCTGCAGCTCGCTCAACGGCGGGGTCACCACACCGCCGGTGTGCGAATCCCCCGAGCCGTGCCCGTGCCCCGGGAAGTGTTTGAGCACCGGCAAAAGCCCCGCGTCGCGCAGGCCCTGCGCATACGCCCCGGCGTAGGCCGTGACCGTGTTGGGATCGCCGCCGAACGAGCGGTCCCCGATGACGCCGTCGGTGGCGTCGGTGACATCGACCACGGGGGCGAAGTCGATGGTGATGCCCAGGTCGCGCATCTTCTTGCCGCGGTCGGCCGCCAGGGCGTGGACTTGGTCGGGGGTCATGGTCTGTGCCAGTTGGCGGGGCGACGGCGCCGAGCCGATCAGCGCCCGCAGCCGCGAGACGCGGCCGCCCTCCTCGTCGACGCTCACCGCCAACGGGAGCGGTCCGGCCTTCGCCGAGATGTCGGCCAGCGGGCCCTTGAAGATCGACAGGTCCGTCCAGCTTCCGATGAAGATGCCCCCCACGTGATAGCCGTCGACCACCGAGCGGGCGTCGTCGGCGTTCTTCACGCCCACCATCAGCAGCTGCGCCAGCTTGTCGCGGACCGGGAGCGCGGTGACGTCACCGCAGGCCGGCGGCGCCGGCGCGGCCGCCGGCTTGCTGACCGAGGTCGACGGGCCGGGTGGCCGGGCGGCGTGGTGGGCGCAGCCCGCCACCAAAGCCGACACGGACGCGAGCACGGCCCCCGCGACGGTCATGGTGCGCGAGAATGACATCGGGCCATGTTTGCACGGCGGGGTCCAGGCCTCCGGGTCTGGGGAGTGGCGAGGTTTTCTTGTTCGGCCGCGCGGGCATTCGTGGGCAGGTGCTAGCTGGGCTAGCGGGGGGCGAGATCAAGGAGCCAGCGATGACCGGTTTCACCCTGGCGGCTGCGGCCAGCATCGCGGTGGGTCTGACGGTCGGCGTCGCGACCACCCTGGGCGTCACGCTCGCCGTCGCCGACCACGGCCTGACGGCGGTGCCGGTCCGTCCGGCCGCGCTGATCCCGCTCGAGCCCCACCTGGTGCAATACGGCGACCGGTGCTTTCACGGGCACTGTCTGCCCTGACGAGCGCCGACCGGGGTTCTGCTAGGTTGGCGCTAAGCCGCCGCCACGTTTTCGAAGATGCTGTGAGGAGCCGTCGATGAACCGGATCATTGCGCCCGCCGCCGCGAGCGTGGTGGTGGGTCTGTTGCTCGGCGCGGCAGCGATCTTCGGGATCACGTTGATGGTGCAGCAGGACACGAAACCGCCACTCCCCGGGGGCGATCCGCAGTCGTCAGTGCTCAACCGGGTCGAGTACGGCAACCGTAGCTAGCGGCGCAGC
>NZ_LZJB01000075.1:0-25460 GCF_001666895.1 Mycobacterium sp. E3298 | reverse complement strand
CACCGCCAGCGAGGCGGCGCACGGCTCGTCGAAGCCGTCGTGGGTGAAGGCCCGGGTCAGCGCGGCGCACCAGCGGCCCAGGATCGCGGCGGCCTCGGCGGAAAGCGTGGCGTCGTCGTCGTCCGAGCCGATCGCCGCGGCCACCACGGGGCAGCCGGCGTTGAAGCCGCCCTCGGTCAGCAGGCGCTCCCAGAATTCGACGAACTTGCCCAGGAGTACCCGGGCGCCCTGCTCGGCGGCGTCGTCGATCATCGCGGTGATCGAGTCCCCGGAGTAGCGCAGTGCCTCGATCAGGATCTGATTGCGGCCGTCGGGGAAGTGGTAGTAGACGGAGCCGCGCGGCGCGCCGCTGCGGGCGAGCACCGCGTCGATCGTCACTCCCGCGGCGCCCCGTTCACGCATCACCTCGGCGGCGCTGGCCAACATCTTCCTGCGCGTGCCGCCACGCTTCGTCGGGGTGAGATCCTGCACAGATTCGCTCGTGGTCGCCACTCTCGTGCCTCCCGGGGCCAACGTCATGCAGCGTGGGAATGCCGCAGTGCCGGCCAATGCATGCTGCGCGGGCTGAAGCGGAAATTCCGGCGCTTCAGGTCGGGCACCTCGCGGGTGAATTGATAGCCGCCGATGTTCAGCTCGATGATCCACATGATTCTCTCCCGGCCTAAGCGCCGACCATGATTATGCTGAGAAGCATATAAGACAGCGGTCCAGTAAGCAAGTTTTATCCCCTATGTAAACCCGGAAGCACGGGAAATGCCGAAGCGGGCGGGATGCCGCTCCTGATTTACAGGACCGTCACAAGGGGTTTTCTATGCTTTTTTGCATAATTTGGCGCTAGTGCGCCGGGCATCAACGTCGAACGCGCACTCCCCGCGGGTTTCGCCCGCGGGGAGTGCGCGCCCGGTAGTCGGAGCGTCAGCCCTCGATCGTGTGGCCCATCGGCATGAGCACGCTCTTCTGCTGGGTGAAGTGCTCCACGCCTTCGGGGCCGTTCTCGCGGCCGATGCCGGAGTTCTTGTAGCCGCCGAACGGGCAACAAGGGTCGAAGGCGTACCAGTTGATCCCGTAGGTCCCGGTGCGAATCTTCTCCGAGACCGCGATGCCGCGGTCGATGTCGGAGGTCCACACGCTGCCGGCCAGGCCGTACACGGAGTCGTTGGCGATCTTGATCGCGTCCTCCTCGGTGTCGTATCCGATGATGCTGAGCACCGGCCCGAAGATCTCCTCCTGGGCGATCGTCATCTTGTTGTCGACATCGGCGAAGACGGTCGGCTGCACGAAGAAGCCGCTGTCCAGGCCCTCGGGACGGCCGCCGCCGCAGACCAGCCGCGCGCCCTCCTCGATGCCCTTGGCGATGTAGCCCTCGACCCGGGCCCGCTGCTTCTCCGAGATCAGCGAGCCGATCTGGGCGGCCGGGTCCGTCGGCAGGCCCACCGGCAGCGCCTGCACGAAAGTGCTTACCGCGTCCACGATTTCGTCGTACCGCGAGCGTGGCGCCAGGATGCGGGTCTGGGCCACACAGGCCTGGCCGGTGTTCATGATCCCGGAGAACACCAGCATCGGGATGGCGGAGGGCAGGTCGACGTCGTCGAGCACGATGGCCGCCGACTTGCCGCCGAGCTCCAGGGTGCACGGCTTGAGCATGTCCGCGGCGCGCCGGCCGATCTCCTTGCCGACCGCCGAGCTGCCGGTGAAGGAGAACAGGTCGACGTTCGGGTTGGACGTCAGCGCCTGTCCGGTCTCGATCCCGCCCGGCACGACCGACAGCACGCCCTCGGGCAGTCCGGCCTCGGCAAAAGCCTCCGCCAAAGCGTTTGCGCTCAAAGGGGTTTCGGCGGCCGGCTTGAGCACGACGGTACAGCCGGCGAGCAGCGCCGGGCCCAGCTTGTTGACGGCCAGGAACAGGGGCACGTTCCACGCGACGATCGCGCCCACCACGCCGATCGGCTCGCGATAGACGATGCTCTGCCCGTAGCCGCCGGTGCGGATGTCTTTCCACTTGACCTGGTCGACGGCCGGGCCGGCGAAGAAGTTGAGCGCCCCGATCGAGCTCATCCAGTGCATCGTCTCGACGCCGGTCGGCGGCTGGCCCGTCTCGGCCGCGAGCAGCTGGGTGAACGTGTCCTTGCGCTCCTCCATCAGCTTGAGCGCGTTGGCGATCACGGCCGCGCGCTCCTTTGGCGGGGTGGTCGGCCAGGGCCCGTTGTCGAAGGCCGCGCGCGCCGCGGCGACCGCGGCGTCGACGTCGGCGGCGGCCGCCAGCGGCACCTTTCCGACGTACTCGCCGGTGGCCGGGCAGCGCACCTCGATCACTTCGTCGGTCGACGGCTCAGCCCACTTGCCGCCGATGAAAAGCTTGTCGTATTCGGTCTTGCTGTCGGCCATCTGCGCCGCTCCTCCTACCCTTTTAGATTGCGCTGCCGTGCTTATCGTCGCCGGCGCGCATGGGCGCCACCCTACCCAAGCCGACGCGAAACGAGAACACGTTTCACTATTGGGGTTGCAGGACCAGCACCAGATTGCTCACCAGGAACTCCCGCAGCACGGGGACCGAGGTCAGCCACCACGCCCATCGGGGGTGGTAGCGGGGAAATGCGGCCACGGCCGCCCCGGTGTCCGCGGCCCACGCCAGGCCGTCGGCCGCGGACACGGCGAACAACGACGACCCGTAGTCGTTTTTGGCCGGATGCCCGTGTTTGCGGGCGTAGCGCCTGGCGGCGCGCGCCCCGCCGAGATAGTGGCTCAGGCCCATTTCGTGCCCGCCGAAGGGGCCCAGCCAGACGGTGTAGGAGAGCACGGCCAGCCCGCCGGGCTTGGTCACCCGCAGCATCTCCGCGCCAAGCCGCCACGGCCGCGGCACGTGTTCGGCGACGTTGGACGACAGGCAGATGTCCACCGAGCCGTCGGCGAACGGCAGGGCCATGCCGGAGGCGCGCACGAAGTTCCCGGCGCGCCCGGCGGGGACGGGCCCGGCCGCGTGCATCTCGCTCGGGTCGGGTTCGACGCCCAGGTAGCGGATCCCGGCGTCGGCGAACGCGGCCGAGAAGTAACCGGGCCCGCCGCCGACGTCGAGCAGGGTGCGCCCGGCCGGGGATTCGCCGTGCGTGGCCAGCCAGAGATCACCCACCATCGCGGCGGTGTCCGCCGCGAGCGCGCCGTAGAACCGGGCGGGGTCCGACTGCTCGAAGCGGAACTCGGACAGCAGCCGCAGCGCGCGGCCCAGGGTCGCCCGCCGCGCGAACACTCGGGTGGGATCCGGGGTCACGGCCACCGACCAACCCTACGCAGCGCCGGCGCGCGGTCGCCGCGGTTCGTCACATCAGTCACTTTCGTCCCTGGCCCGGACGGCACCCGAAGTGCCCACCTCACAGCGACAACGCGCGGCGCGGCGCCCGGTCGCCCGAATTGTCGCTGCGAGGCGGGCAACCGCACGCTCCCTCCTGGCGGGGACCCGTGTGGCGGAAGTGGCCGGCGGGGTCGCCGGCCCCCGAGGGGGCGCCGCCGGGCTAGGCTGACCAGTGATGTCTGGTCTGCGCTCCGTGCTCCTGCTGTGCTGGCGCGATACCGGTCACCCGCAGGGCGGCGGCAGCGAGGCCTACTTGCAGCGCATCGGCGCGCAGCTGGCCGCGTCCGGCATCGCCGTCACGCTGCGCACCGCCCGCTACCCCGGCGCGCCGCGCCGGGAAGTGGTCGACGGTGTGCGCATCGACCGCGCGGGCGGCCGCTACTCCGTCTACGTCTGGGCCCTGCTCGCGATGGCCGCGGCGCGACTGGGGCTCGGGCCGCTGCGGCGGGTGCGGCCCGACGTGGTCGTCGACACCCAGAACGGCCTGCCGTTCCTCGCCCGGCTGGTGTACGGCCGCCGGGTGGTGGTGCTGGTGCACCACTGCCACCGCGAACAGTGGCCGGTGGCCGGCCCGGTGCTCGGCCGGCTCGGCTGGTTCGTCGAGTCGAGGCTGTCGCCGTGGCTGAACCGCCGCAACCAATACGTGACGGTCTCGCTGCCGTCGGCGCGCGACCTGGTGACGCTCGGGGTCGACAACGCGCACATCGCGGTGGTCCGCAACGGCCTCGACGAGGCCCCGGCGCGAACGCTGTCCGGCCCGCGTGCCGCCGCGCCACGGGTGGTGGTGCTGTCGCGGCTGGTGCCGCACAAGCAGATCGAGGACGCGCTGGAGGCGGTCGCGCGGCTGCGGCCGCGCCTGCCGGGTCTGCACCTCGACATCGTGGGCGACGGCTGGTGGCGACAGCGGCTCGTCGACCACGTCGGCCGGCTGGGCATCTCGGGCGCGGTGACCTTTCATGGTCACGTCGACGACGTCACCAAACACCATGTGCTGCAAAGCGCTTGGGTGCAGCTGCTGCCCTCGCGCAAGGAGGGTTGGGGGCTGGCGGTCGTCGAGGCGGCCCAGCACCGGGTGCCGACCATCGGCTACCGATCATCGGGCGGGCTGTCGGATTCGATCGTCGACGAGGTGACCGGGATCCTGGTGGACACCCACGCCGAGCTGGTGGACCGCCTCGAGGAGCTGCTTTCCGATCCGGTGCTGCGTGACCAGCTCGGCGCCAAGGCCCACACCCGAAGCGGCGAATTCTCTTGGCGGCAAAGCGCCGACGCCATGCGGACGGTCCTCGACGCCGTGCGGACCGGCCACCCGATCAGTGGTCTGGTGTAGCGCCAAGAGCCGGGCCGCGAGAGTCGACCCCCAAGCGCCGGCCCGCGAGACTCAATCCTGAGCGTCCTTTATCGGCGTGTCGCCGCCGTCGTTTAAGTGTCGCCGAACCGCTGCGGTGCGCGAGCGCCACGCGCCGACCAGCGCGCCGGCGCCGCCCACGATCAGCGCCGCCAGCCACGCCAGGTGTGCGATCAGCGTCGCCGTGCGCGCGCCGGCGGACACCCCGGCGGTGTCGCCGCCGATTCGGTAGAGCGCGATGTCGTCGTCGCGGTAGGCCGCGGTCAACGCATCGAGGGTGCGGGCGGACGCCCCCATGTCGCCCGCGGTGTCCGACTCGACGACCAGCCAGCCCACCCCGGCCGGGGCCAGGGCGGCCGGATCGGGACCGGCCAGCAGCAACTGCTGCACCGCGCGGGCGCGGCTGCCCTCGCCGGGGATCACGGTCCCCGAGATGGCCAGGTCGCCCGTGCTCAGCACGTCGGCGCGCACCCAGCGGGGCAGCGGATCCAGCACCGGCGCGCGGCCCGACCAGCTGTAGAGCCGCATCGTGCCGGCCGGCAACACCGCCACCGTCGCGGGCCGCTCGTTGATCGTTGCGGCCACCGCGGCCCATCCGCGCGGATACTGCACGGGGGACACCTGGCCCCACACGCCCCAGGCGAGGTCGGGCAGCGCGAAGATCAGCGCGAGGCAGCAGACCGGCGCCATGATCGCCGGCCACAGCCACCTCTGCAGCGTCACCACCGCTCCCGCGCCCGCCAGCGCGTATCCCGGCACGGCCAGCGCCACCCACTTCTGTCCGTCCCGCAGCACCCCGAAGCCGGGGACGGCGTCGACCACCGCGCCCAGCAGGTGCAGGCCCGGGCCGGTGGCCAGCGCGGCCGGCACCAGCACGGCCGCCGCCGCCAGCGCCAGCAGCGGACGCGCCGCCGGGCGGCGCAACACCGTCGGCACCCCGGCCGCCACCACCCCAAGCAGCACGACGGCCGACGCGGCCGCGAACAGGGTGGTCCGCGAAATCGGCACCGCCTCGCCGTTCCAGATCCCGCCGAGGCCGGCCAGGCTGCCGAGCGTCCCCAGACCCGGCTCGGCGCGCGGCGCGAACGCGGCCACGCCCAGCGTGTTCGCCACCGAGTGAGAGGACAGCGACGCGCCCAGAACCGCCGCGGTCAGCCAGGGCAGCGCCGCCACCACCGCGGCGCCCAGCGCCACCGCGGCGCACCGCCAGCGGGGCCGGGCCGCCCCGGGGGCGGCGACGCACACCAGCCCGACCGTCGCGGCGAGCAGCAGGCCGGTCGGCGTCAGCCCGGCCAGCGCGATCCAGAAGGCCAGGCCGAGCAACGAGCCGGCGCCCGCCCGCAGCGCCAGCATGGTCGTCGCGACCCAGGGCAGGCAGCCGTAACCGACGAGCAGGCTCCAGTGGCCCTGGAGCAGCCGCTCGGCGACGTAGGGGTTCCAGATCGCCAGGGTGGTGGCGACGAACTGGCCGGCCATGCCCGCGTCGGGCAACGCCGTCGCGACCAGCCGGGCCGCACCCCATCCGGCGAGCCAGAGCCCAAGCGCCAGCAGGGCTTTGACCACGACGCCGCCGTCCAGCACGTGTGAGGCCAGCGCCACCGCGAAGTCTTGCGGCGTCGCCCGCGGCGCCGCCGTCAGCCCCAGCGCGGTATCCGACACAAACGACCGCGGCGTGGACACCGCATCGCGCAGCAGCAGGTAACCGGGTTTGAGCAGCGGCCCGACCACCAGAAGCGCCAAGACCAGCGCGTACCCGGGCCGGGTCCAGCGCACGCGGCGGGCTATTCCCGTTCGGGCGGGCTGGTGGGCTCGGGCGGCCCGGATTCGGGCGGCTCGTCGGAGCCCAGGGTGGGCGCTTCCGCGTCGGGATCATCGCGCGCCGTGGGGCGCTGCGTGGGCAGCTTCTCGGTTTCGGCCTCGGCGCCGGGCACCGGCTCCTCGAGCCCGCTGCGGCCGAAGAAGTCCTGGTCACCCCGGTCCAGGCCTGGATCGGTCAACGCGCTCTCGGTCCGCAGGCTGAACGAGGCGAGCAGGCCGCCGGCGACCAGCGCGATCAGGCCGACCGCGGTGAACGTGATCGGTAGCACCCGCGACCACAGCGAGAGCCGGTCCCGTTCGTCGCGGGCGGCGTTGACCTGCGATTCGACGGTGTCCTGGTTGGAGGTGACCTTGTAGTCGGCCAGCGTCAGCTCCGGTTTGAGCGGATCGCGGGCGAAGTAGTGGTTGGCGTGCTCGGTCTCCTTGACGATGGTGCCCGACACCGGGTCCACCCAGAAGGTCCGCTGCGCGGCGTAGTAGCGGGTCATGGTGATCTGCTCGTTCGGGTCACCGCCCTGGATGCCCCACATCGACGCCGACGTGGTCTGCTTGGCGTCCTCGTTGCCGGCCATCAGCGACGGGTACGCCACGGGGGCCACCAGCTTGCCGTCGGCGTTGTAGCCGATGTTCTGGGTGAACTTGTAGGTGGTCAGGCCGTTGACGTCCTCTTGGCTGTCGTAGTTGACGTCGAACGGCTTCTGCGCGATCGGATCGAAATAGGGGTACGTCTTCTTCTCGGTGTGGAACGGGAACCGGTAGGCCAGGCCGTCGTGCCGCAGCGGCATCGCGGTGGGCGGGTTCTCGTCGTTGAAGGCGCGCGGCTTCTGGACCGAGCCGCCGGTGTGGGTGTCGTCGGACACGGCCATCGCCGTCTTGCGGTTGAGGGTGACGGTGTCGACGATCGCCAGCAGCAGGCCGCTGTCCTTCTGCTTGTCGGTGCGCCGCACCGAGCTACCGACCTGCAGCGTGACCACGTCGGCGTTCGCGGGTGACTCGACGCTGATCTGCTGCTGGGACACCAGCGGCACGTTCTGGTTGACGACGACGTGATCCGTCGACAGTGACGCGGCGTCGAGCGCGGTTCCGGTGCCGTCGCTGATCAGCGTGGCGTCGATGTCGAGCGGAACCTTGGTGATCCGGCTGGTGGTGTAGGTCGACAACAGCAGCGCGGCGATCAGCAGGGCGGCGCCCAGTCCGATGATCCCGCATGCGGCGAACCGCAACATGACTGCTCGGTTCACGTTGCTGTGCCCTCCTAGTGCTGTCTTAATGCGCCGTCAGCCGCAAACCCGTTTGACCCTAACAGCCGAACGTAAGGCCTCGGCTTACGAACCTGCTGCCCGGTCCTTCGGGTCTACCCATTCGTTCCCCAACGCCGCAGATGCAAACTGTGGGGGTGACCGATGGCCAACGGGTGGGCGGAGTCCGCAGCTTCCTGCCCGCGGTGGAGGGGATGCGCGCGTGCGCGGCCATGGGCGTGGTGGTCACCCACGTCGCGTTCCAGACCGGGCACTCCAGCGGGATCACCGGCCGGCTGTTCGGCCGCTTCGACCTGGCGGTCGCGGTGTTCTTCGCGCTGTCCGGTTTTCTGCTGTGGCGCGGGCACGCCGCGGCGGCGCGCGGCCTGCAGCCGCGGCCCCGCACGGGCCACTACCTGCGGTCCCGGGTGGTGCGCATCATGCCCGCCTACCTGGTGGCCGTCGTCGTAATCCTGTCGCTGCTACCCGACGCCGATCACGCCAGCCCGACCGTGTGGCTGGCCAACCTGACCCTCACCCAGATCTATGTGCCCCTCACCCTGACCGGGGGGCTGACGCAGATGTGGAGCCTTTCGGTCGAGGTCAGCTTCTATCTGGCCCTGCCGATCCTGGCGCTGCTGGCCCGGCGCCTGCCGGTGGGCGCGCGGGTCCCGGCGATCGCCGCCCTGGCGGCGCTGAGCTGGGCGTGGGGCTGGGTGCCCATCCATTCCGGGTCCGGCACCAACCCGCTCAACTGGCCGCCGGCGTTCTTCTCCTGGTTCGCCGCGGGCATGCTGCTGGCGGAATGGGTGCACAGCCCGATCGACCTGCCGGCGCGGTTGGCGCGGCACCGTGTCGTGATGGCCGTCGTCGCCGTGTTGGCTTATCTGCTGGCGGCGTCCCCGCTTGCCGGGCCCGAGGGCCTGATTCCCGGCACCGCAACGCAGTTCGCGGTGAAGACGGCGGCGGGCTCGCTGGTGGCGTTCGCCTTGGTCGCCCCCCTGGTACTCGACCGGATCGACACGCCGCACCGGCTGCTCGGCAGCACCGTCATGGTGACGCTCGGGCGGTGGTCCTACGGCCTGTTCGTGTGGCACCTGGCAGCGCTGGCCATGGTGTTCCCGGTGCTCGGGACGTTCGCGTTCACCGGCCGGATGCCCGAGGTGCTGGCGCTGACGTTGCTCTTCGGGTGGGCGATCGCCGCGGTCAGCTACGGGCTGGTCGAATCGCCCTGCCGAGAAGCGTTGCGGCGCTGGGAGAAACGAGAGCGGCACGCCGAAATCGACGAAGCCGCCGACGCCGAGGCGGACGCGATCGCGCCCTAACCGGTGCGGTCCATCCACTCCTCGAGCGTGTCCGCGGACGGCAGGCAGATGGCCCGCTCGATCTTCTTGAACAGGTCGGCCCCGTACTCGACGGTGGACCGGACCAGGGTGCCCAGGGCCTCGACGTGGATGCCGTCGGTCAGCAGGTAGGCGTTCTCACCGACCACGCTCACTTGGGTCGGCACGGCGGTCTCGCGCACAAACGCCTTGGGCCAATGCGTTTCGCGATTCCAGTCGTTGACCAGTTCCATCAGCCGGGGCCGCTCGGTCGCGTCGTAGTGACCGGCGGGGCTGATCGAGATCTCGAAGATGTCCCGCCGCAACCCGTTGATCCGAAGGTTCACGTGCAGCCTGCCGCGCTCGTAGCTGGGCAGCATCATGAACTCCTCGCCGTCGTCGCTGCGGAAGAACCGCAGCTCGCGCGATCGCAGATAGCGTTCGATCAGCTCGGTGCTCAAGGGTTCGATCTGCATGCCCCGATGGTGGGGCCGCGGGCTTGGAGGATTCTTGGTGCCGGTCAGCCGGGTCAGCCGGGCGCTGCCGCCCCCAGCCGCTCGATGATCTCGGCGCGCACCGCCGATCGCCGGGCCTTGCCGGCGTCGTCGCGCAGCGGCACATCGACGAATTCGACGAACGCCGGCACCTTGTATCCCGCGATGCGGTCGCGCAGGAACTCCTGGACGCCCGCGGCGTCCAGCGTGGAACCGTCCGCCGCATGCACCAGCGCGTAGGGCACCTGGCCCAGGTCGCCCGAATTCGGGTCGGGCACGCCGACGACGAGGCAGGACAGCACGTCGGGGTGCGCCGACAAGGTGTTCTCGATCTCGGCCGGGTAGACGTTGCGGCCACCCACGGTGAACATGTCCACCCGGCGGTCCGACAGGTAGAGGAAGCCGTCGGCATCGAAATGGCCAAGATCCCCAAGGGAATCCCAGCCGTCGCGGGACTTGGCGGTGGCTCCGACGTAGCGGTAGGTGGGCGCGCTGCCGGGCCCGGGCCGCATGTAGATCTCGCCGACCACGCCGGGCGGGCACGGGTTGCCGTCGTCGTCGAGCACCTGCATTTCCCCGGCGACCACCACGCCGACCGACCCGCGGTGGGTCAGCCACTGGTCCCCGGAGATGAAGGTGAGCGCCTGTAATTCGGTGCCGCCGTAGAGTTCCCAGACGACCTCGGGGCCCAGCAGGTCGATCCAGGCCTGCTTGATGGCCGGCGGGCACGGCGCCCCCATGTGCCAGAACCGGCGCAGCGACGACAGATCGTAGGACTTGGGATCGGCGTGATAGACCGGCAGCGTTCGCTGCATGATCGTGGGCACCGTGGTCAGGAACGTGACGCGGTGGTCGGTGATCAGCCGCAGGAATTGGTGCGGGTCGAACCGGCTCATCACCACCAGGTGATGGCGCATCAGCAGCGCGATGGTCGCGGTGGTGAACCCGGTGTTGTGGGACAGCGGGATCGGCACCAGCGTCGTGTCGCCGGGCTGCGCGCCCAGCGGGTAGCCGATGGCCGCGGGTATCCGGGTGTCGCCGGCGGACTCGATGAGCTTGGGCCGGCCGGTGCTGCCGCCGGAGCCCATCGCCTTCCACACCGGCGACACCGCTTCCGGCAACGGTGCGTCGGAGAATTCCGGGCCTGGCGTGAAACCGGTTGGCACGCTCGGTATTTCGGGATGCTCGCGCCCTACCAGCAATGCCGGTGGCCGCAGGTCCAGCAGCCCCTGCAGCTCCGTGGCGGGCAACCGCGCCGACAGCGGCTGCGGTACGGCGCCCAGCTTCCAGCACGCCACCGCCGCCTGGACCCACTCCACGGAGTTGGGCAGCACCATGGTCACGTAGTCGCCGACGCCGACGCCGCGGTCGGCGTAGGCGCGGGCCAACCGGTTCGTCGAGGCGTCGAGTTCGGCGCGGGTGAGCGTCAGACCGTCGCAGGTGACGGCGGGCTCGTCGGGCGCGAGTTCGGCCAGGGCCGCGATCTGGGTGCCGATCGGCGGGACCGGCTCACTCATATGCGCCCTGCCGCTCGAAGATGCGGCGGGGGTTGTCCACCAGCATGGTCTTCAGTTGCTCGTCGGTGACTCCGCGCTCTTTGAGCGCGGGGATGACGTCGTTGTGGATGTGCAGGTAGTGCCAGTTCGGTGCCATCTGCGGCACCAACTCTTCGGGTAGCGCGTCGAAGTAGCAGTTGGCGTCATGGGAGAGCACCATCTTGTCCGCATGCCCGCGCTCGCACATCTGCGCCACGATCTTGACCCGTTCTTCGAACGGCGAGATCACGTCGAGTCCGAACCGGTCCATGCCGAGATAGGAACCCGGGGCGATGAGCTCTTCGAGGTACCCGATGTCGGTGCTGTCACCGGAGTGCCCGATGATCACTCGGCTCAGGTCGACACCCTCCTCCTCGAAGATGCGTTGCTGTTCGAGACCGCGGCGCAACCCGGCGTGGGTGTGCGTGGAGATCGGCACCCCGGTGCGCTTGTGCGCCTGGGCGACGGCGCGCAGCACCCGCTCGACGCCTGGGGTGATGCCCGGCTCGTCGGTGGCGCACTTGAGGATCCCGGCCTTGACGCCGGTGTCGGCGATGCCCTGCTCGATGTCGCGGACGAACATGTCGGTCATGATTTCCGGGCCGCCCAGCAAGCCGCCGGGGCCCTCGTAGTGGAACCGGAACGGGAGGTCGTTGTAGGTGTAAAGACCCGTCGCCACAACGATATTCAGCTCGGTGGCCGCCGCGACGCGCGCGATGCGTGGAATGTAGCGGCCCAGGCCGATCACGGTCAGGTCGACGATCGTGTCGACCCCGCGGGACTTCAGCTCGTTGAGCCGATCGATGGCGTCGGCCACGCGCTTTTCTTCGTCGCCCCACGCATCGGGGTAATTCAGCGCGATCTCGGTGGTCATGATGAACACGTGCTCGTGCATGAGCGTCACGCCGAGATCGGAGGTATCGATGGCGCCGCGGGCGGTATTGAGTGCTGACACTCCACTGATGCTAGGTCGACTCGGTGGTCGGACAACAGTGCCGATTTGTTCCGGTCCGCCCCGACGGCCCCCGCGGTGCAGTACCGTCACCCTCGTCTTTGGCCGAACCCAGGGAGTCCTGCCATGTTGCTCAATCCCAACAACCTGCAACGCCAGTACCCGGATCGTCGTTCCGGAGAGATCATGGCCGCCACGGTCGACTTCTTCGAGTCGCGGGGCAAGGCGCGGCTGAAGCATGACGACCACGAACGCGTGTGGTATTCCGAGTTTTTGGACCACATCGGCCGCGAGCGCATCTTCGCCTCACTCCTGACGCCGTCCGAGTACGGCGCCGACGACTGCCGATGGGACACCTACCGGATCAGCGAGTTCGCCGAGATCGTGGGCTTCTACGGACTCAACTACTGGTACCCCTTCCAGGTGACGGCGCTGGGTCTGGGCCCGATCTGGATGAGCGACAACACCGACGCCAAGCGCAAGGCCGCCGCGCAACTCGAGGCCGGCGAGGTGTTCGCGTTCGGCTTGTCGGAGCAGACCCACGGCGCCGATGTCTACCAGACCGACATGATCCTGACGCCGTCAGAACACGGCTGGACCGCGAGCGGCGAGAAGTACTACATCGGTAACGCGAACGTGGCGCGGATGGTCTCGACCTTCGGCAAGATCGCGGGCTCCGACGAGTACGTGTTCTTCACCGCCGACTCCCAGCACGATCGGTACGACCTGATCAAGAACGTGGTGAACTCGCAGAACTACGTCGCCAACTACGCGCTGCGCGACTACCCGGTCACCGAGGCCGACATCCTGCACCGAGGCCAAGGGGCGTTCCACGCGGCCCTGAACACCGTCAATGTCTGCAAGTACAACCTGGGCTGGGGCGCGGTCGGCATGTGCACGCACGCCATGTACGAGGCGGTCACCCACGCCTCCAACCGCGTCTTGTACGGCACCGTCGTCACCGACTTCAGCCATGTGCGGCGGCTGCTCACCGACGCCTACGTTCGGCTGATCGCGATGAAGCTGGTCGCCACCCGCGCCTGCGACTACATGCGCAGTGCGTCGGCCGACGACCGCCGATACCTGCTCTACAGCCCGCTGACCAAAGCCAAGATCACCAGCGAAGGCGAGCGGGTGATCACCGCCCTATGGGACGTGATCGCCGCCAAGGGCGTCGAGAAGGACACCATCTTCGAGGCCATGACCCGCGAAATCGGTTTGCTGCCAAGGCTCGAAGGCACGGTGCACATCAACATCGGGTTGCTGGCCAAGTTCATGCCCAATTACCTGTTCGCGCCGAACGGCGATTTGCCGTTGATCGGCCGCCGCGACGACGCGGTCGACGACTCGTTCCTGTTCAACCAGGGGCCGACCGGGGGCTTGGGCAAGGTGCGTTTCCACGATTGGCGGGCGCCGTTCGAAAGCTACGCGCATCTACCTAATGTCGCGCTGCTGCGCGAGCAGATCGACGTGCTGGCCGAGATGCTGGCCAGCGCCACCCCCGACGCCGCTCAGCAGAGGGACATCGATTTTGCGTTCGGGGTTGGGCAGCTGTTCGCCACGGTGCCCTACGCCCAGCTGATCTTGGAGGAGGCCCCGTTGTCCGGAGTGGACGAGGCGCTGATCGACGAGATCTTCGCCGTGCTGGTGCGCGACTTCAACGGCTATGCCGTCGAGCTGGCCGACAAGTCCGCCACGACCGACGCGCAGGCCCGCTTCGCGATGCGGATGATCCGGCGCCCGGTGTTCGACCACACGCGCTACGACCAGGTCTGGAAGGAACACATCCAGCCGATCAACGGCGCCTACCAGATGCGGCCCTAGGCGCGAGCGTCACGCTGGCGTGACGCTCGGGAGGCGGCGTCACGCCAGCGTGACGTTCGGCAGGATGACAACCGGCCTACCCTTGACTGTGACGCAGCTCACCGTAATATGACCAGTGGTCATCGACGCTAGGAGGCCGCATTGCCAACGGTGACTTGGGCACGGGTGGACCCCGCCCGCCGCGCCGCCATCATCGACGCCGCGGAACAGGAATTCGGAGCGCACGGGTTTTCCCGAGGCAGCCTCAACGTCATCGCCCGGCGGGCCGGCGTCGCGAAAGGCAGCCTCTTCCAGTACTTCGCGGACAAGCGCGACCTGTTCGCGTTCATCGCCGACATCGCCAGCCAGCGGGTGCGGGCGTACACGGAAGACCGCATCCGCGAGCTGGACCCGAGCCGGCCGTTCTTCGACTTCCTGACCGACTGGCTCGACGCGTGGGTGGCCTACTTCGCCGACCACCCGCACGAACGGGCGCTGCACGCCGCGGCGACCCTGGAAGTCGACACCGAGGCCCGGGTCAGCGTGCAGAACGTCATCCACCGGCACTACCTGGAGGTGATGCGGCCGCTCGTTCGCGACGCGAAGGCGCGCGGGGATCTGCGTGCCGACTCGGACACCGACGCGCTGTTGTCGTTGCTGCTGTTGATATTTCCGCACCTGGCGCTGGCGCCCTACATGCGCGGCCTGGACCCGATTCTCGGGCTCGACGAACCCACCCCCGAACAGCCCGCGCTGGCCGTGCGCCGGCTTGTCGGGGTGCTGGCGGCGGCCTTCGCTGCGGCGCCGCGCCCGCCCGTCCGCTCAGCCCCACAACAATCCGAGGAGATGACATGACACGCACGCATTCGGGCTCGATGGTCAAGGGGGGCCTCAACTGGGACAGTCTGCCGTTGCGGCTGTTCGCCGGCGGCAACGCGAAGTTCTGGAACCCGGCCGACATCGACTTCTCCCGCGACCGCGCCGACTGGGAGCGGCTGACCGACGACGAACGCCACTACGCCATCCGGCTGTGCGCCGAGTTCATCGCCGGTGAGGAAGCGGTGACCGAGGACATCCAGCCGTTCATGTCGGCGATGCGGGTCGAGGGCCGCCTCGGCGACGAAATGTACTTGACGCAGTTCGCTTTCGAGGAAGCCAAGCACGTCCAGGTGTTCCGCATGTGGCTCGACGCCGTCGGCGTCACCGACGACTTGCATCAGTACCTCGACGACATCCCCACCTATCGGACGATCTTCTACGAGGAGCTGCCCGACTGCCTCAACGCCTTGTCGGTCGACCCCTCACCGGCGGCGCAGGTGCGGGCCTCGGTGACCTACAACCACATGGTCGAAGGGATGCTGGCGCTCACGGGCTACTTCGGCTGGCACAAGATCTGCGTGGAGCGCGGCATCCTGCCCGGCATGCAGGAGTTGGTCCGCCGGATCGGCGACGACGAACGGCGCCACATGGCGTGGGGGACCTTCACCTGCCGCCGCCACGTCGCCGCCGACGACGCCAACTGGGGCGTCTTCGAGACGCGCATGAACGAGCTGATGCCATTGGGGTTGCGCCTCATCGAGGAGGGCTTCTCCCTGTACGACCCGATGCCGTTCGGCCTGTCGGTGGACGAGTTCATGCAGTACGCGGCCGACAAGGGCATGCGCCGCTTCGGCACCATCTCCAGCGCCCGCGGGCGGCCGCTGGAAGAGATCGACCTGGACTACTCGCCGCTGCAGCTCGAGGACACCTTCGCCGACGAGGACGAGAAGGCCCTGGCCGCCGCGTCCGCCTGAGGCGGCTATTCGACCTTGCTGCCGCCGGCGTCGTCACCGGCGTCGACGTCGCCGATGGTGGCGACCCGTCCCCCGCAAGCGGGAGGTGCCCCCAGCGCCCGGCTACGCCGCGCTTGCGATCGCCACTAACCGACCCACACCGTCTTGGCGTTGACGAACGCGCGGATGCCGAGGCCGGCGAGCTCGCGGCCGTACCCGGAACGCTTGACGCCGCCGAACCCCAGCTCGGGGTAGGACACCGTCATGCCGTTGATGAAGACCTGGCCGGCCTCGATGTCGTCGATGAAGCGCTGCTGCTCGGCCTCGTCGTTGGTCCAGGCATTGGAGCCCAACCCGAACGTCGTGGCGTTGGCGATCTCGATCGCTTCGTCGATGTCCTTGGCCCGGTACATCGAGGCCACCGGTCCGAACACCTCTTCGGTGTAGAGCGCCATGTCCTTGGTGATGTCGGTGACCACCGTCGGCGGGTAGAACCAGCCCGGCCCGTCGATGGGCTTGCCCCCGAGCCGGATCGTGGCGCCCGCCGCGGCCGCTTCGTCCACCTGCTTGACGATGTCGTCGCGGCCGGACTCGGTGGCCAGCGGGCCCACGTCGGTGTCCGGGTCGGTCGGGTCGCCCACCTTGAGCGCCTGCATCCGCTCGGTGAACTTGTCGACGAACGCGTCGTAGATGTCGGTGTGAACGATGAACCGCTTCGCCGCGATGCAGGACTGGCCGTTGTTCTGGACGCGCGCGGTGACCGCGGTCTTGGCGGCCTCGTCCAGGTTCGCCGACGGCATGACGATGAACGGGTCGCTGCCGCCGAGCTCGAGCACGGTGGGTTTGATCTCGTCACCGGCGATGGCCGCGACCGACTGCCCGGCCGGCTCGCTGCCGGTCAGGGTGGCGGCCGCGACCCGCGGGTCGCGCAGGATGCGCTCGACGGCACTGGACGAGACCAGCAGCGTCTGGAAGCAGCCGTCGGGGAAGCCGCCGCGGGCGATGACGTCGGCCAGGTAGAGCGCGGACTGCGGCACGTTCGAGGCGTGCTTGAGGATGCCGACGTTGCCGGCCATCAGGGCCGGCGCGGCGAACCGGACGGCCTGCCACAGCGGGAAGTTCCACGGCATGATGGCCAGCACCACCCCGAGCGGTTGGTAGCGGGTGTAGGCCCGCTTGGCGCCGACCGCCTGCGCGTCGGCCGGCTCGTCGGCCAGAAGCTGTTCGGCGTTCTCCGCGTAGTAACGAAAGCCCTTGGCGCACTTGAGCGCCTCGGCCTTGGCCGACTTGAGCGTCTTGCCCATCTCCAGGGTCATCATCGCGGCGACGTCGTCGGCCTCCTTCTCCAAGAGGTCGGCGGTCGCGTTTGCCCACTGCGCGCGCTGGGCAAAGGTGGTGTTATGGCGGTAGTCCTGGAACCGGGCGTACGCGCGGGCGATGGCCGCGTCGACTTCCTCGTCGGTTGCCGGGGTGAAGGTCTTCACCGTCTCGCCGGTGGCCGGGTTGATCGTGGCGATGGGCACGCTGCAATCCTTCGCTTCGGGGTTGGTAAGAGGTCCAACACCCAGCCTGCCACTATCGTTCCCCCAAGGGAGGTGCCGGATGAGTAAAGCCGCCGAACTGATGGTCAAGTGCCTGGAAAACGAGGGTGTTTCCGTGGTGTTCGGACTGCCGGGGGAGGAGAACATCCGCTTCGTGCAGGCGCTGGCCGCGTCCAGCATCCGCTACGTGCTCACCCGGCACGAGCAGGGCGCGGCCTTCATGGCCGAGATGTACGGGCGCGTCACCGGGCGGGCGGCGGTGGTCTCGAGCACTCTGGGCCCCGGCGCGATCAACATGCAACTCGGGGTGGCCGACGCCACCACCAACAGCACCCCGCTGGTCGCGATCTCCGCGCAAGTGGGCCACGACCGGGAGTTCAAGGAGTCGCACCAGTACGTCGACCTGGTGTCGATGTTCGCGCCCATCACCCGGTGGGCCGCCGGAGTCCCGACCGCGCGCGCCATCCCCGAGATGTTCCGCAAGGCGTTCAAGGTCGCCGAGACCGAACGCCCGTCGGCGGTGTACGTGGCCGTCCCCGAGCACATCGACGCCGACGAAACCGACTATGACTTGACGCCGTTGCCGCGCAACGTCGTTCGCGCCGACGCGCCCGCACCCGGCCAGGTGGAGCGCGCGGTCGACATCCTGCGCCAGGCCAAGCGGCCGGTGGTGCTGGCCGGGCACGGCGCCGCGCGCGGCAACGCCACCGCGGCCCTGGTGCGGTTCTCCGAGGAATTCGGCATCCCCGTCGCCAACACCTTCCACGGCAAGGGTGTCATGCCCGATGACCACCCCAACAGCATCGGAACCCTCGGGTTCATGCGGCATGACTACGTGAACTTCGGCTTCGACAACGCTGACGTGGTGATCGCCGTGGGCTACGAGCTGCAAGAGTTCGACCCCGTCCGGATCAACCCGCAGGCCGACAAGAAGATCATCCACATCCACCGGTTCCCGGCCGAGGTCGACGCCCACTATTCGGTGGACGTCGGGATCATCGGCGACATCAGCGCTTCCCTGGATGCGCTGACGGACGGGCTGGACGGCCACGCCTACGAGGCCGATCCGGAGGTTCCGGGGCACGGCCTGCTCGCCGAGGAATTCGCTCGGGGGCAAGAGGATTCACGCTATCCGCTGGCCCCGGCTCGGGTGGTGGCCGACACGCGGGCGGCGCTGGGCCGCAGCGACGTGGTCCTGGTGGACACCGGCGCCACCAAGATGTGGATGGCGCGGCTCTACCCGACGTACGAGTGCAATACCTGTCTGGTGTCAAACGGCTTGTCCACCATGGGGTTTGCGCTGCCGGGTGCACTCGGCGTCAAGCTGGCCCGACCAGAGTCGAAGGTGTTGGCCGTCGTCGGTGACGGCGCGTTCCTGATGAACTCGCAGGAGATCGAGACCGCCGTCCGCGAGCGGATACCGCTGGTGGTGCTGATCTGGGAGGACGGCGGTTACGGCCTGATCGAGTGGAAGATGGACCTCGAACTCGGGGCCCACTACTACGTGAAGTTCGGCAACCCCGACGTGGTGAAGTACGCGGAAAGTTTTGGCGCCAAGGGTTATCGGATCTCTCATGCCGAGGAACTGCTGCCGACGCTGCGGGCCGCCTTAGCGGATGACGGCGTCTCGGTGATCGCCTGCCCGGTCGATTACTCGGAGAATTTGCGGCTGACCGATCGGCTGGGCGAGCTGGACGAGACGCTGTGATTCACGGGCACATCCAGGCCAACGGCGGACAGACGCCCGTGTTCGGCGGCAGCCGCAATCCCGGCGGCTGCCCTTGCACAATGAGCGCGGGCAGGCCGGAGTCGGGCGCGAAGTAATAGGTGTGGCAGACGTTGCGGTCCCAGTCCGGCATCCGGCGCATCTCGCCCAGGTTCGGGCACCACATCTGGCTGCAGATGTGTGAGGTGTAGCAAGCCGGCGGTCCCTCGGGCGGCGCGCACTCGGGCGGCTGATTACCGCCGTTGTTCGTGGAGCACACGGCGTGGGCGGTACCCGGACCGAGCATGAGGTCCGCTGTCCACAGCGAGCCGGAGAGCGCCAGCAGGGTTGCCAACCCCGCGATCGCTGGTCTCATGGTCGGATCCTTCGCCGCGCGCCGCCGATGTGGCGAGGGGCTTAAGTCCTCACATCACAGGACGGGCCCGAAGGCCCTATCGATCGGGTCGCCGGGCGCGGAGCCTTAAGACATGAGGCCGACCCGGCACCTCCACAAGCGGTTGGGTGGCGCCGCTGCTGCGGAGACCCTGTTCGCGGTGGCCCTGTTCGCGGTGGCGCCTGCGGGGACGGCGGGCGCCGTCTACCCCGGCGTTCCGGAGTGGTATTCGCAGGCCGAAGAGCACCTGGCGCACACGACGAAGTTCATGCAGGCGGCAGTCGACGCGATCGAAGCCAACGACATCAACGCTCTACGGGCGGCCTGCTCGGCGGTCCACGACGAACAAGCCATCGGCCTGCAGGCCCACCTGCCCACGCCGGACCCCGCCCTGACCACCGCCTTGCAAAAGCAGATCAACGACTTTCACACTGCGATGCACATGTGCATGTCGTTGGGGCCGAACTCCACCCCGGTCGATCTAAATCTGGCGGACTCGTATGCGCACCAGGCGATTGAGGATCTCAAGACGGTCAACGACATTCTGGTCGAGGACCTGAGTTGAGGGCATCGCCCCAAATACGCAGATCTTTGCGCGAGTGTGCAGGTCTTTCTGTCCGTGGGGTGGCTGGTTTGGTGGTTTGAGTCCACCTGGTCATCCCGACGCGGCATAGCCTGGGCCGCGCTTCGCTAAGGTTTCGTCTGTGTCGTTGTGGCTGTCGCTGAGACCCTGGTGGCTGCAGTGGCCGTTGTACGCCCTGGCGGTGATGCTGGGCCTGGCACCGCTCGTGATGATCGGCGACTACCCCAGCGGGCCGTCCCGGTCGCACTGGACCAGCGCACCGTGGTGGATCACCGTCGCGATTGTCGCACTGGTGATCGGCTTGGCCACCGCGCTCGGCTCGGTGCGCCGCATGGCGGGGCTGCGGCCCACACTCGGAACGCTGTCATTCGCCGAATGTCGCCACGTGTCCGAGGCGATGCGTTCGGGCGCCCTTCCCGAGGATCCGGCAACGCGTGACGCGGCGAGGCAACTGATCGAGCGGGCCCGCGACTCGATCGCGGGTTCCGCCAAACTGATGATCACCGCTTGCTGGATTCTCGTTTCGGTGCAGGTTTTCGGCTTCATCGGTGACGCAAAGCATTTCACGTTGCGAAGCCTGTTGCTGGCGGTGGCGTTCGCATATCTCGCCGGCTACTACTGGTACTACCCGCGTCTGCTCGACGCGCGTCTGCAACTGCTCGACGAGCCCGCGGCCCGTTAGCCCCGTCCTGTTACGGAATCCGCCGCCGCCAGCGCCATCGGCCGGACGTACCCGCCGATCAGCGTTCGATGCCACCAGGCTCGCTCACGGCGCAGCTCGGCGGGCGTCGTGAAGCGATATTCGTACAGCAGCGCGCGCACGTAACGCGGCGGCGCATCCGGAAATGGGTTGCGCCGCAACAAGCGCAGTGTGGGCCGGTCGTTGCGCAGCAGTCGCTGCAGCAACGGCGTCAGCCACGGCTGCGCGTAGGCGGGCGAGATAGCGGCGAACCACATCAGCCAGTCCAGCCGCAGGTGATACGGCGCCCACTGGCGGGGGAGCCGGCGCACCGCGCCGGGCTTGCCCTTGAATTCGTATTCCTTCCAGACGGTCTGCTCGGTGGGGTGAGCTTCGTCGGTGCCTTCGATCACCACCTCGCGGCGAACGCGACCGATGCTGCCGAACGCGCCGTAGGTATTGACCAAATGAAAAGAGTTGAACGACATGTTCATTCGCTGCCGTTTGGACAACATATTGCGCACCGGCCAGTAGCTCATGAACAACACCGCCGCGGTGAACGCGATCACCAGCGCGGCGAACCACACCGGCGTCGCCGAGAACGCCGGATGAAGGCGCGCCCTGAACCACGAGTCGTCGATGGCGCTGCACGCCAACAGGATCGTCACCCAGTTGAGCCAGGCGAAGTTGCCCGACGCGACCAGCCACAGTTGGGTGACGACGATGATCGCCGCCGCGACGCCGGCCACCGGTTGCGGCGCGAACAGCCCGAACGGCACGATCAGCTGCGAGAAGTGGTTGCCCGCCACCTCAATTCGATGCAGCGGCTTCGGCAGGTGGTGGAAGAACCAGCTCAACGGCCCGGGCAGCGGCTGCGTCTCGTGGTGGTAGTACAGACACGTCAGGTCGCGCCAGCACGGGTCGCCGCGCATCTTGATCAACCCGGCGCCGAACTCGACCCGGAACAGCAGCAACCGGACCATCCACAGCGTCAACACCGGCGGCGCCACTTGGGAATTGCCGAGAAAGATCATCAAAAAGCCGGTCTCCAGCAGCAGCGACTCCCAGCCGAACGCGTACCAGGTCTGCCCGACGTTGACGATCGACAGGTAGAGCACCCATAGCGTCAGCCACATCAACATCGCGGCCCACAGCGGCACGGCATCGGCCGCGCCGGCGACGACCGCCGCCGACAGCGCCGCCCCGAACCAGGACACCGCCGAGAACAGGCGATCGGAGTACCGCAGGTGAAACAGGCTGGGGGTCCGCCAGAACGACTGCCCGGCCAAAAACCGCGGGATGGGCTGCATTCCGTGCTCGCCGATGAGCGCCCGGAACTGCGCCGCGGCCGCGACGAACGCAAGCAGGTAGACCACCGCGGCGCCCCGCTCGAGCACCTCTCTGCCCAGCCAATATTCGGGTGCGGAAAACCAGCCCATGGCCGTAACTCCTCGGACGGTGTAGGTCACACAGACCCGCGTATCCAGTCAATCAGCCGGCAAACGGCCAGCCAATACCCTCGACGGCTATTCGTCACCTGGCCCACGGGCCCGATCGGGCAGCGCCACCGCGGACGCGGCGAGCGCCGCGAGCGAAATCAGCGCCAGCAGCTGCACATTCGCGGAATGGCCGGCGTAGCCGTCCACCGATCGCCAGGGATGGCGCGAAAGCACGGCCCCGGCCAGGATCAGACCGCCCGCGCTCAGCGCCATCGCGGCGCCGTCGAAGCGGCGGCGCAGCGCGTATCGCAGCCCCAACGCCGCACCCACCACGACGACGCCCGCCGCCCCGGCGATCACCGCCGCGGCGGCCACCACCGCGACCGCCGCCCACGCCCCCGGGTTCCACGGCCGGGCGGGCGCATCGTCGCCGCGCCTGCTGCGGGTGCGCCACAGCGCGAGCAGGGCCAACAGCGGCAGCAAGGCCAGACCCACCGCGAGCCCCGCGCGGTAGGGCGCGTTGGACGGGAAGGTCAGCGTGATGGTGCCGGGGTCCCCCGGGGGCACCACCCAGCCCTGCTGCCAGCCGTTGACGGCGACCGGGGTCAGCCGGGTCCCGCTGCTGGTGCGCGCGACCCAGCCGGGGTTGATGCTTTCGGGGACGACCAGCACCCGCGAGGTGGACGACGACGGCGCCTGCACCTCGCGCCGGTCCGGCCCCCACGCCCGCCACACCGGAACCGCGACGGCGGCGGGCGCGACCGGGGCGGCCGCCCGCGAGGTCAGCTCGGCGCCGTCGACGACGAACTGGGCGCCCGGGCTGATCAGCAGCTCCTGTTGGCCCGCAGGCAGCGCGACCGGGTCGGGGTCGCACGCGCGCGCGGCGATGGGCTCGCCGCCGAGCAGCGCGCCCACGGTGGTGCGGATCGATGTGTGCACGAACCGGCCCGCGACCGCGATCACCGGGCCGTGGTCGCAGTCGACCGTGATCTCGCGCCCGCGGTTGCGGGCGGCGTCGGCGGGCGCGATCGGGTTGCCGTCGGCGCCGAGCGCCGACAGCTCGGCCAGCCCCGGCGGCTTGAGCTGGTCGAAGCCCAGCGCGTTGCGGTCGATGACGTCTTCCCAATTCAGCAGGCTCACGGTGACGCTGTCGGTCACTCGCGGGTTCAGCGAAAGTGTCTGCGGTTCACCGGGTTTCAACGAACGCACCTGCGGGCCGTCGCCCAGGTCGACCGCCACCATCGTCGGGTGGGCGGGCAGCGCCGAGCGGCTGGGCACCAGCCGCAGGCCGGTGACCTCGGTGGGCCGGGGCAGGGTAAGCGTCAGCGTGGGCGGTGTCTTGTGCTGCACCACCCGCTGCGGCGCCGTCCACGCGGTGGACGGGTCGCCGTCGGTCGCCGCAAACGTCGAGCCGAGGACGTCGACCATGTCGGAGTCGCCCCTCGCCCGGGTGGTGCCCGGCTCGGCGATCAGGTCGGCCAGTTTGGGGCCCTGGCGCGGCCTTACCCACACCAGCGGCGTCACCGACATCGGTGCCGGAACGGTCAGCGTCCGGCTCAGATTGACCGGCTCCTCGGGCGCCAGGGCCATCGACGGCGCGCAGCGCACGCCATCGGGCGCCGTCGCGCACCCCGGCCTGCCGAGCAGCTCCGAACCCAGGTCCCAGCCGGTGATCGACGAGCCGGTCGGGGGCCCGGGGACCCGCACGGTGTGCCGCAGCTCGACCGGGTGGGCGAATCCGGACGCGTCGTATTGGGTGATCGAGAGGTCGGTGATGCCGAATTGCACACCCGGCGAGCCGTCGTCGGTGCCCGCGGCGGTAATCCGCACCCAGGGCGTCTCGCCGTAGGGCAGTGCGGAGGCGAGCGGCTTGCCGGGCTCGTCGAACCGCAGGGTGGTGCTACCGGTCGCCGTCTCGATCAGGATGCGGCGCACCTGGGCGCCGACGGCGGTGGCGCTCGGCGTCAGGGTGAGCGCCGCGTTGGTCACCGGATGGTCGAAATCGACCTGCAGCCACTGGCCGACGGCCGCCTGCAGCGAGTTGGACACCCACGCGGTCGCGGGGTCGCCGTCGATGGCGGCGACGGGCGCGGTCGCCGGCGCGACGTCGGGCATGGCCGTGGAGTCCGACGACGAGCTCGACACCGTGATCCGGCCCCCGGTCCACGCGCCGACGACCGGGTCCGCGCCCGGGACGGGATAGTCGGGCACCCGGTTGTAGGTATGCCGCGCGTCGCCCGGCGCACGGACGGCCGACGAATGCTGGTCCACCCGCCCGTAGTCGGTCTCGCGGGAGACCGGGGTATCGGTGACGGTCACGGTCGGCGCCGGAATGTCGGCCGCGCGAGCGTCGGCGGACATCAGCACCGGACCCAACGGCGGCTGATTCTGCAGCCGGCGCCGCTCGTCGAGGCGCAGCAGCACCTCCGGCCCGCCGTCGACCCGGGGCAGCCGGTCGACGTCGGCGAAGTACGGCGCTCCGGAACCGCCGGCGACCCGGTAGACCTCGACGGCCGGATATCTGGGCCGCAGGCCGCTGTCGGCGACGAAGCCCGCGAGGGTGCCGGGGCCCACCGGCTCGCCGAACTGAGCCACCTTCTGCAGGCCCGCGGACCCGTCGACGACGCGGTGCACCAGGATGGGCCGCGCCGAGCGCGACGTGTCCGGATCCAGGTCGTTGCGCAACACCAGATACGAAATACCTTGGCGGGCAAGCGTATCCGCCAGCCCCGCCGATGGGCGCCCGGCGGCGAAGAGGCGCTGCACCGAATCCAGCGCCCGGATGGTTTGCGGCGGCGTCAGCGGGATGGAGTCGCGCACGCCCCACGGGCTGCCGCCGAGCACCTGCAGCGGCTCGTCGTGGCTGGTGCCCCACACCTGGGTGGCGAACGGCGCCCCCGGGACCACCAGCACCCGGCCGGGCACCGGGGTGCCCGTGTTGTGCCGGTCGAGCCAGTCGGCGGTTTCCTGCCAGTAGCGGGGTATCGCGCTGAAGGTGCCGGGCGGGGTCAGCCGGCCCGTCCACGCCAGGGAGGTGCTCACCAGCAGCGCCGTCAGCACGACGATCGCGACGGCCACCCGGCTGTCGCGCTCTGGATGGGCGAACGCGCGCAGCCATCGGGAGGCGGGCCCCCACCCGGGCAGCGGGACCCGGCCCAACACCTGGGCGACGCCCAGCACGATCGGGATCCGGACCACCGACCCCAGCTTGTGCACGTTGCGCAGCGGCGCGCCGCCGGCATCCAGGAACGTCTGCACCGCGTGCGCCACCGGCGAGCCGAGCCCGCCGCTGTAGCCGGCGGCCATCAGCACCACCCCGGCCACCAGCATGGTCACCAACCGCCCGCGGGGCGGCATCGCCGGACTCGCCAGCCCCGCAAGCCCGGCCGCCGCGACCAGGCAGGTGGCCAGGACGGCCGCCGACCCGGTCACCAGCGGCGCACCGGCGGTCGCGGTCGGCGCCACGTACGGGGTCCAGCTGTCGGTGCCGC
>NZ_LZJB01000074.1:0-3998 GCF_001666895.1 Mycobacterium sp. E3298 | reverse complement strand
GCTCGGTCAAGCCCGAGGAGTACGAGTTCTTCGGCAACGGGTCGGGCGCCAAGCGCGTCGCGGCGGCCGCACAGGGCTGAGCCGCGGTGGTCGCGCGACGACTGCCGGGGAGCGCGTCCAGGGCCTACACTCAGTGAGGAATGTGCGCTTATCAGATCGTTGTGGTCGGCACCGATGGCTCGGAGTCGTCGCTCCGTGCGGTGGAGCGCGCCGCCGCGACGGCCGCGGATCACGGCGCGACATTGATCGTCGCGACGGCGCATCTCCCGGTTCCCGAGGAACGCGGCCGCTACGCCATCCCGCCGGGGAGTGACCACGGTCAGGACTACCGGACGCTGGGACACGCCCCGTTCTACGCGATTTTGCAGAACGCCAGGGAGCGGGCGCACCAGGCCGGGGCCAAGAACGTGGAGGAGAGGGCCATCGTCGGTCCCCCCATCAACGCGCTGGTGCAGCTCGCCGAGGAGGTCGATGCCGACCTGCTGGTTGTCGGCAACGTCGGCCTCAGCAGCGTCGCGGGGCGGCTACTGGGATCGGTCCCGTCAGAAGTCTCCCGCAGGGCCAAGACCGACGTCCTGATCGTCCACACCTCCGGCTGATCGGCGAACCCGTCCGACCGGCTAGGCGCCGGCCGAGGTGGTTGCGGCGCTGCGCCGTTCGCTTGACTCCGACCCCTTCGCGAATGAGCGAAGGCTAAGGCGCACGATGCGATCCAGCACCCGGTCGGACACGACACGGCTGACCCGCGTGAGGATCGCGGCGTCGCGCCCGATGGTGTAGCGGGTCCGGGGGCGAGACGCGGTCGCCGCCTTCACGATCACCTCGGCGGCGTGTTCGGCCGGGACGCCGTCCTCGCCGAACGATCGGGCTTGGGCGGTGACGGCCGCTGCGAGCGCGTCGTAGCGTGCGAGCTGGGCAGGGGACATGTCGGCCATCAGGGCCTCCGCGGTGGCGATTCCCCGCTCGGCCATTTCGGTCTTGACCGCGCCGGGTTCGACGACGACGACCTTGACCCCGAGACCTCCGACCTCGCGGCGCAGGGCGTCGCTGACCGCCTCGAGCGCGAACTTCGAACCGGCGTATGCGCCGTACGTCGGCAAGACGACCTTCCCGCCGACGGAACTTATGTTCACGACGGTGCCCTTGCCGTCCAACAGGGCCGGCAGCAGCGCCTGAGTCATCGCGATGTGTCCGAACAGGTTGACCTCGAACTGCTTGCGCCACTGCGCAATCGGCAGCGTCTCGACCGGCGCGTTGATCGCGATCCCGGCGTTGTTGACCAGCGCGCGAAGGGGGCGGCGCAGTGGATCATTCGCGACACGATCGGCCATCGCGACGACGTCCGACTCGACGGTGATGTCCAAGATGTGCGGTTCGATGCGCTCGGCCCGCAGCGCGTCCGCGTCGACGTCGCGACGCACACCGGCGAGCACATGAAAACCATTGCGGGCCAACAATCTCGCGGTAGCGGCACCCATGCCGGTGGATGCGCCGGTCACGACGATCAGCTGATTGCGGTCGGTGGAATGCGGGGAAGTCATCACGGTCTCCATTCGGCATCCGAGCCTTTGAGTTGACACTGTCAACTGAACCTAACTGGTTCAGTTGACAGTGTCAACTGAAGTCTCCGCTTATGCTCGGCGGATGGCGACACGAGCGGAGACGGCTGCGGCAACGCGCCGCTCGCTGCTCGAGGCGGCCGGCGCGCTTCTCGACCTCGGCGGCGTCGAGGCCGTCACGTTGCGCGAGGTAGGCGCCCGGGCCGGGGTTTCCCGCTCGGCGGCGTATCGCCACTTCGCCGACAAGGAATCGCTGCTTGCGGTCCTGGCCACTGACGCCCTGAGCGAATTGGGTGACTTGCTACAGGCATTGGTCGATAGCGACGATCCGCCCGAGGAGTCCCTGCGCTCGGGTCTGCTCGCGCTGATCGAGTTGGGCCGCGCGCGACCGCATCTGTACCGGCTGATGTTCACCCCGCCGCCGGGAGATCCGACGGAGGCGATGCGGGTGGCCGAACGCGCGCAGGATCTGTTTCTCGACATCATTGGCCGGATCACGGGTCCTGAGCACGCCCGGCGTTATGGGGCGTTGCTCTTGACCAGTGCCCACGGGATCACGGGATTGGATTTGAGCGGTCACATGGACTTGGACAAGTGGCACACCAACGCCGAAGAGCTTGTGGACACACTCATCTCGGTGCTGCCGAAAGCCGAGTAGCTCAGCGGCGCAGCAGGCTGGCGAAAGCTTGCGCGGCGGCGTCGACGCCGGCGTCGTCGTCGGTGGCGGCGAGATCGAGCAGCAGGCCGCGGATCACGGCGAGCCCGAGCCGGGCCAGCGCGGGGTCCGAATCGCCGTCCAGCGCCCCGATTTCCGTGAGCCACCCGTCGACCGCGCCGGGAACCATTCGGTCGAATGGTCTTTCGCCCTGGGCGGCGCGGGCATAGCACTCGAAGAAGAGGCGTTCGGCTTGGCGAAGCTCGGGTCGGCGGACGTCGGCCCACATGGCGGCGAAGCCCTCGGCCGGTGTCCGGGGTAGGTCGGCCAGGGCGCCCATCTGGCGGCGCTCCACTTCCTCGACGACAGCCAACAGCATGTCCTCGCGAGACCCGAAGTGGTGCAGCAGCATTCGATGGCTGGTGCCCACCGCGGCGGCTACGTCCCGCAACGATCGGTCGCCCACGCCGCCCGCCGCGAACTCGGTGACGAGTGCGTCGAGCAGCTGCCGGCGCCGTTCGGAATCTTCAGTGCGCGCCATCGGCGCGGCTGAGTTGCTCAGACCGGGCCTTGAGTCCTTGCGCCTCCAATTTGAGGAATCGCTTGGTCTTGGTGGTCATCAGCCGTCCGACCAGTGCGCCGAGCACACCGCGCTGATCCAGTTGCTGACGTACCAGGGTGCGGCCGCCGGGCAGCGCGGTGACGTCGTGCCGGGCGCTCACCAGCACACCGGGGGAGCGCTGGACCCACGTCCACGATGAGCCCGGGTGGATCTCGGTGACCTTCCAGATCAGCTTCGCCATGCCGGGCTGCTTGATCGCGAAGCGTCTGCCGACTGCGAGCGCGGGCCCGTCCCGGCCGACCAGCGACGTCACGGAGGCGGTCCATTCGGGCCAGCGCTGGACGTCGCTGAAGACATCCCACACCCGCTGCGGTGGCGCGTCGATCTCAATGCTGTCTTCGGTAAGCATGTACCAAATGGTACATCGAGACCGGCCGCTTGGGTAGCGTCTCCTCGCATGGCCCGGCAATCGCGCAATACTTGAGGAAGTGACATCGAACGCGGCGCCCGGGCACGACACGCAAAACACAACTTCTTGTGTTCCGCCCCGTTGTCGTACCCCAGGGGTAGTGTTTGGAGCCTGACGTCCCTCAGGCAAAACGGCGTGTGAAGTGGGGTTCTGGTGACCGAAAACATGAAGCTGATTGACCGCGTTTCGGCGATCAACTGGAACCGGCTGCAGGACGAGAAGGACGCCGAGGTCTGGGACCGGCTGACCGGAAACTTCTGGTTGCCGGAGAAGGTGCCGGTGTCCAACGACCTGCCGTCGTGGGCGACGCTGACGGCCGGCGAGAAGCAACTGACCATGCGGGTGTTCACCGGGTTGACGCTGCTGGACACCATCCAGGGCACGGTCGGGGCGGTCAGCCTCATCCCCGACGCGCTGACCCCGCACGAGGAGGCCGTCTACACCAACATCGCCTTCATGGAGTCGGTGCACGCCCGCAGCTACAGCAACATCTTTTCCACGCTGTGCTCGACCGCCGAGATCGATGACGCGTTCCGCTGGTCGGAGGAGAACCCCAACCTGCAGCGCAAGGCCGAGATCGTCATGCAGTACTACAAGGGCGACGAGCCGCTCAAGCGCAAGGTGGCCTCGACGCTGCTCGAAAGCTTCCTGTTCTACTCCGGCTTCTACCTGCCGATGTACTGGTCGAGCCGGGCCAAGCTGACCAACACCGCCGACATGATCCGGCTGATCATCCGCGACGAGGCCGTGCAC
>NZ_LZJB01000073.1:0-2276 GCF_001666895.1 Mycobacterium sp. E3298 | reverse complement strand
GGCGTCCAACACCAGGGAGGCGATCGAGGCGCTGTCGGCGATGGCGACGTCGTCGACGGTCATGGCCCGCCCACCCTTCGCCGGATAGCCGGATTCGGTCATTCAGCACCTCGGTCAAAGGGTTGACAGGATGGGTTACACAAGGCTCGGTTCGCGGGCTTCCGACGGGGCTTCAGGGGGCCCGTCGGGCGGCCGTCGGCGGCCCATTCACCGGTTGCTAGCCGAGCGGCAGCGAATATTCGGCAGCCAGATTTTTTCCGGTCCTGCCCTGCGACGCCAACCTGGGAAACTCGCACCAGGCACTTCGGTGACCGGGTTGGTCACAGTTTGCTGTAAGGGGAGGCGATCGAGGCGGGACGCTGTTACTCTGACGTTACTAAAAGTGAATTCGTCGTACCGTCACGTGAACAGTTGCAAACTGACGGCTTCCGAAACAGCTTCAGAGGTCGTTGTCATCTAGTCTCTGCAGAGTCGGGGATTGAACTAGGAGGGAACCAAGTATGTCGTTCGTGACCACACAGCCCGAGGCTCTGGCTGCGGCGGCCGGAAACTTGCAGGCCATTGGCTCAACGTTGAGCGCCCAGAACGCGGCTGCCGCCGCCCCCACGACCGGGGTGGTGCCCGCGGCCGCCGACGAGGTGTCGGCGCTGACGGCGGCGCAGTTCGCAGCGCACGCGCAGATGTACCAGGCGGTCAGTGCCCAGGCCGCCGCCATTCACGAGGCGTTCGTGAACACGCTGTCGACCAGCTCTGGCTCGTACGCTGCGACCGAGGCAATCAACGCAGCTGCTGCGGGCTGATCGGGTTGGCGGTTCGGGGTCTGGGACGGGACGTCTTCGACGTGCGCTCCGACCTGACCGCCCAGCTACCGACGATCTCGGGGGCTGACGGCCGGACAACTCAAACGCCGGAGTTCGGGTTTGACGTCCGTCTCACCGTGTTCCAGCGACCGGTGGCCGCCGGCTGACGGGAAGGGGGGATCATCCTTTTGCATTCGGCACGGCGGTTCGCCAGCGCGTAACCGGTCCGGCCATCGTCGTCACCACAGCAGGTATCTGAGTAATCACGTAATAAGGAGAAAGCCACATGGCAACACGTTTCATGACCGACCCGCACGAGATGCGGGCGATGGCGGGCCGCTTCGAGGTGCACGCCCAGACCGTTGAGGACGAGGCCCGCAAGATGTGGGCGTCCTCGATGAACATCGCCGGCTCGGGCTGGAGCGGCCAGGCGCAGGCGACCTCGTACGACACCATGGGCCAGGTCAACCAGGCCTTCCGCAACATCGTCAACATGCTTCACGGTGTGCGCGATGGACTGATCCGCGACGCGAACAACTACGAGCAGCAAGAGCAGGCCTCGCAGCAAATCCTCAGCAGCTAGCGCTAAAAACCGCGGCTGCGTACCATTCCAGACATTAGGAGAACACCGTTATGACAATCAATTACCAGTTCGGCGATGTCGACGCCCACGGTGCCTTGATCCGCGCCCAGGCCGCGTCTCTGGAGGCTGAGCACCAGGCCATCGTTCGCGATGTGCTTGCTGCGGGTGACTTCTGGGGCGGTGCCGGTTCGGTGGCCTGCCAGGAGTTCATCACCCAGTTGGGTCGCAACTTCCAGGTGATCTACGAGCAGGCCAACGCCCACGGGCAGAAGGTGCAGAGCGCCGGCAACAACATGGCCAGCACCGACAGCGCCGTTGGGTCCAGCTGGGCCTAACCCCAACTTCAGGCGCGGCAGCACACCAGACATCGGTGTGCTGCCGCGTCCTGCGGTTACCGTGCACTTTGACCCCTTGAGGTATTGATGGACCAACAGACCGCCCGTACCGACATCACCGTTAACGTCGACGGCTTCTGGATGCTCCAGGCGCTCCTGGACATCCGGCACGTCGCGCCGGAGCTGCGGTGCCGGCCATTCGTCTCCACCGACTCGAGCGACTGGCTCAACGAGCATCCCGGCATGGCGGTGATGCGCGAGCAGGGCATCGTCGAAAACGATCAGGTGAACGAGCATGTGGCCGCACGGATGAGGGTGCTTGCCGCGCCGGACCTCGAGGTCATCGCCCTGTTGTCGCGGGGCAAGCTGCTATACGGCGTGGTCGACGACGAGAACCAGCCGCCCGGGTCGCGTGACATCCCCGACAACGAGTTCCGGGTGGTGCTGGCCCGTCGCGGCCAGCACTGGGTCTCGGCGGTACGGGTGGGCGGCGACATCACCGTCGACGACGTCGCCATCGCCGACAGCGCCTCGATCGCCTCCCTGGTGTTGGACGCC